>JAOXRX010000036.1 GCA_025800285.1 Alphaproteobacteria bacterium | reverse complement strand
TGGCAATATTCTAATTATATTAGTTATTCATATAGTAAAGCTATTGTTTCTGGGACTATTTCTGTTGGTGGTTTAGTGGGCTACTTACAGTCTTCTAATATAATAGATAGTTATGCATCATTTACTACAGCTCCAACGGGCAATTCTAATGTTGGAGGTTTGGTTGGATTCTCTTCTAGTAGTGTTAGTAACTATAGTGATCTTTGTGAAGAAGGTGTTAATGCTTGCTCTGAAGCAGATGCAATTGCTATACAGAATAACTCATGGACAAGCCCAATATGGAAAACTGTAGGGACTACAAAAACTCCATTGTTAATTAAAGAGTAAAATGTTTATTTAATAAGCATTATTTATAAAAAAATATTGACATTGAGTGTTAAAAGATTTATTTATTTAATATTAGCTTATTAAAAATAAAGGGATGATGTTTATGATTGAAAAAAGAAATTTCTTAGCGAGACTTGGTAAAAAGTTCTTAGATTCATTAGAGGTTTTAGGAAGACTATCAATGTTCTCTGTTAATTCAGTTAAGAATATTTTCGGTAGGCCATTTTATTTAAAGCAACTATTTATTCAATGTTTGTCTATAGGTTATTACTCTTTGCCAGTTGTTGCAATGACTACAGTCTTTACAGGTATGGCATTGGCTCTTCAAACTTATTCAGGATTCTCTAGATTCTCTGCAGAAGGAGCTGTGGCTACAGTAGTAGTGCTAGGTATAACTAGAGAACTTGCTCCTGTTATGGCAGGGCTTATGGTTGCAGGAAGAGTAGGGGCGGCTATAGCGGCAGAGATAGGAACAATGAAAGTTACAGAACAAATTGATGCTCTTACAACTTTATCTACAAATCCATATAAATACTTAGTAGTGCCGAGAGTTATAGCAGGAACAATTATGTTACCTGTATTGGTTTTAATTGGAGATGTTTTTGGAGTTATGGGGGGATTCTTAGTTGGAGTATATAACTTAGATTTTAATCCAGCAAATTATATCAGAAATACAGTTGAGTACTTAGAGCCTATGGATGTTTATTCTGGATTAATTAAAGCGGCTGTTTTTGGATTTATAGTATCTTTAATGGGATGTTATCATGGGTATAACTCTAGAGGAGGAGCTCAAGGAGTTGGTTCTGCAACAACAAATGCAGTTGTATCCGCTTCGATTTTAATATTAATAGCTAACTATATCGTTACAGATTTACTATTCTAGAGGTAAGAGAAATGAAAATAAAAAAAGATAAAACTCCTAAAATAAAAATGAATAATGTTTATAAGCATTTTGGCAGTAAAAAAGTTTTAAATGGAGTTGACTTTGAAGTGGCTAAAGGAGAGTCTTTAGTGATTATTGGAGGATCTGGTACAGGTAAGTCAGTTACTATAAAATGTATATTGGGATTACTCCAACCAGACTCTGGTTCTGTAGAGATAGATGGAGTTAATACTAAAAAAATGAACTCTAAAACAAGAGAAAAAGTAAATGCAAACTTTGGAATGTTATTTCAGGGAGCAGCTCTTTTTGATAGCTTAACAATTTGGGAAAATGTTTCTTTTGCTTTAATGCAAGGAAAACATAAAATGAATAAAAAAGTAGCTAGAAAATTAGCTGTAGAGAAATTATCAGAAGTAGGTTTAGGTAAGGAGGTCGCTGATTTATATCCTTCAGAGTTATCTGGAGGTATGCAAAAAAGAGTGGGCTTAGCAAGAGCAATTGCCTCAAACCCAGAAGTTATATTCTTTGATGAACCTACTACAGGATTAGATCCTATTATGGGAGATATAATTAATGATTTAATCGTTAAGTGTGTGAAAAATTTAGGTGCAACTGCTATATCTATAACTCATGATATGGCGAGTGCTAAAAAAATAGCAGATAAGATTGCTATGTTACATGAGGGGAAGATTATTTGGTATGGAACTGTTAAGCAGTTAGAAAGAACAAAAAATCCATACATAAGACAGTTCGTTGAGGGAGTGGCTGAAGGACCAATAAAAATGAAAGTGAGTAATGAGTAATGTCTAAAGGTGTGGCTTCTTGTATTAAAGAAAAATTAAACAGTTACTTCTATGATTTGCATGGAACTTGTCCAAGAGATTTATATGCTTCTTTATTAAAAGAATTTGATTATTCTCTTATAGATGTGGTTTTGACTCAAACAAAAGGTAATAAAGTTAAAACAGCTGAAATACTTGGCATAAATAGAAATACTCTAAGCAAAAAAATGAAAGACTTAAATATAGATGCAAAAAATTATAAGTAAAATTACATTAAATTCGGTTGCATTTTTGATTACATTCTGTGCAATCGTTTTTGGTGTATTTACTTATATTAAATTCTTATCATCAGACTATTTATTAAGCGATATTAAAACAGTATATGTTTTGATGGTAATAGAGTTATTATTGTTAATATCTCTAGCTTTTATTTTCTTATATAAAATATCGTTCATATTAAGAGAGAAAAAAAAGAAGAGGGCTGGTGCAAAATTGCAATCCAGACTAATTAAGATATTTACAGCTATCCTTACAATACCATTCTTAGTTATATGTATATCTTATGTTTTTTCATCATATTTGGGTATGCAAACATGGTTCTCTGATAGAGTTAAGCAAGCCGTTAATGAATCAGTATATGTATCAGAAGCTTATTTAATTGAGCATAAATCTATAATTAAAACAGATGTTTTAAATTTAGAAAATATGATAAATGAAATATCTATGCAGACCTATAATGATAAGAGTAATTTCTCAGGTATACTAAGAAAATATGCTAATAGCATGGGATTATCAGAAATTATAGTTTTTGATGGGTCAAATAGAGTAATTGCTGAAACTGAGATGTTGCCATCTTTAGAGTTTGATGTCTTTAAAAATATTGAAGAGATGAATTTAGCAAGAAATGGTGAAATAGTTATTATGCATAAGGATAATGAAGAGAGTATTAGCTCTTTGAAGAAGCTGGATGGATTAATAGACTCTTTTGTGCTGGTGAGTAAGTTTGTAGATACAAATATATTGCAACATGTTGAAATTTCAAAAAAAGGAGCTGAAAATTATTTCCATTTAGAAAAGAACATGAGTAAAATCCAGTTCACATTTATATTGGTTTTTGCTATGTTATCTTTAGTCTTGTTATTTCTATCTATAATGCTTTCTTTTGTTTTCACTGATAGAATAACCTCTCCAATCATAGACTTAATAAAAGCTTCTAGAAAAGTTGGGGAAGGTAACTTTAATATAAATATTTGTGAGAGTAAGAACTCTGGAGAAATAAATGATTTAATAAAAGCTTTTAACTTGATGACTAAAAAACTTGAGGAACAACAGCAAGACCTAATAAAAGCAAATCAAGATTTAGATGAAAGAAAGCAGTTTATTGAAAGTGTGTTATCAGGGGTTCCTTCTGGAGTAATGGGAATTAGCAATGATTTAATAATCAATCTAGCTAATCCAGAGGCGGAACACATTTTAGATATTAAAAAGAAAAGTTTAATTAATAAAAATATAGATAGCATTTTTCCAAATGTTAGAAAAATGATAGAAAATAATGTAAGTAGTAAACAGATAGAAATATCTTTTGATAATCAGCCCCATAAAATATTATCGATTAATATTACTAAACAAGAAAAGCAGGGTTTTGTTATTTCTTTCAGAGATATAACAAGTTTGATATATGCTCAGAAACAGGCGGCATGGGGAGATGTTGCAAAAAGAATAGCTCATGAGATAAAAAACCCATTAACTCCTATATCAATATCAACGGAAAGAATTAAAAGAAAGTTTAAGGATGAGGTTAAAGATAAGGAGGTTTTCAATACTTGTACAGATACAATTTTAAGACAAGTAAAAACAATCAGGCAAATGATAAATGAGTTTTCCTCTTTTTCAAGAATGCCAGAACCTGTATTTAAAGAAAACAACTTATCTTTATTAGTTAAAAATGCTACTTTAGCTTTCAAGACAGATGATATTAGTATATCTTTTAGAGGTTTTTCAAAAGATGTAATGTGTTATTGCGATGAGATGCAAATAATACAAGCTATTAGTAATATAGTAAAGAACTCAATTGAAGCTATGCATGAAGTAGTAGATAAAAAGCTGGTTGTATCTATAAATAAAAGTGAAGATAATATAAAAATCACTATAGAAGATAATGGTAGCGGTATAGATATGGATAAAGATATTATAGAACCATATGTAACTACTAAAGATAAAGGTACAGGTTTAGGGCTTGCTATAGTTAAAAAAATAATGGAAGATCACTTAGGGACTATAAGTTTTTATAATAAAAGATCTAGAGGAGCTAAGGTAACTCTATGTTTTAAGTGTAGGAGGATAAATAATGTCTAATAACATATTAATAGTTGATGATGAAAGAGATATAAGAGAGTCCTTATCTGGTATTCTAGAAGATGAAGGTTTTAATGTTATCAAAGCAAATAACGATATTAACTGTTTCAAAAAAATTAAGACAGATAATCCTGATGTAATTATATTAGATATATGGCTTGAGGGTAGTGAGCTTAATGGAATAGATATCCTAAATAAATTACATAATGAGCATTGTGATATTCCTATTATTATGATTACAGGACATGGAGATATAAAAACATCAATAAAAGCTATTAAAATGGGTGCTTATGATTTTTTAGAGAAGCCTTTTGACTTTGATAAATTAATTATGATTATAGGAAGAGCTTTAGAACTAAATGAATTAAAGAAAAATAATAAAAAATTAATTGTTGAGAATGAACTTCATGAAGATGGCTTCTTAATAGGAGAATCAATGAAATCTTTAAAAGAGGAGATTGATGTAATCTCTGGATCTAACTCTAGAGTTTTTATAACGGGTGAAACTGGTGCTGGTAAAGCAAGTGTTGCTAGACTAATACACGAGAAGTCTAATAGAAGAAACAGCTCTTTTATCATGATAAATTGTGCTTCAATGAATGATAAGCTACTAGAAGAAAAACTATTTGGCTCAAAAGACATGGAGGGGCTTATTGAAAAAGCTCAAGGTGGAACTTTATTTCTTAATGAAATAGCAGATATGTCTTTAGAGATACAAGCGAAGATATCTTCATTCATCTTACAAGAAAAATTTTCTAAAATTGATAGCGATATAATATTGGAATCTAACTGTAGAGTAATATGCTCTACAGCTAAAGATATAGAAAAGCTTGTAGAAAAGGGAGCTTTTAGAAAAGATTTATATTATAGACTTAATGTGGTTCCTTTATATGTTCCTAGTTTGCAGGAAAGAAAAGAAGATATTCCTTTATTAAGTAAATATTTCATAGAGCAATATTGTTTAGAGCATAATTTAATACCTAAAAAGATTTCGGAAGAAGTTATGCTACTTTTAAAGAGGTATGATTGGAATGGTAATATTGTTCAATTAAAAAATGCTTGTGATTCAATTATAATAACGAATGCTAGTAATAATAAAAAAGAAATAAAAAAAGATATGTTACCAAGCTATCTACTAAATGCATATAAGTCCTCTTCTGTAAATGTGAATAATACATCTGTTCAATTTCTTAATAAGAACTTAAGAGAAGCTAGAAGTGTTTTTGAGAAAAACTACATAGAGGACCAATTAGATAGATTTCGTTGGAATATCTCCAAGACAGCCGAATTCATAGGCATGGAGAGGAGTGCTTTGCATAAAAAAATGAACTCTTTAGGAATAAAGTCTAAAAAATAACTTGACATTATAGGAATAATATCCTATAGATATAAAAAGAATGAGGGCCATTGTGTCCTCATTTTTTTTAACAATAAATAAAGGAGACCATTTATGAGTGAAAATCTCTTATCTGAAGATAAAAAAGAAAATCAAGAGGATGTAAAAATTCCTCAAAAATTCCTGAATAAAGAAACAGGAGAAATTAACACAAAATCTTTATTAAAATCATATTTAGAACTTGAGAAAAAATTATCAGAAAAAACTTCTCAAATGCCAAAACTTCCAGCATCAATAGAAGAGTACTCTATTATATGCAACCATGATTATTTTAATCCTGATAATGAAATAAATCAAAAACTATTAGAGAAAGGTTTTTCAAATGAACAGGCTCAATTAGTTTATGATTTAGCAGAAGAAAAAATGATACCAATGATTATAGAGATCGCTTCGCACTTTCAATGTGATAAAGAAAAAGAAAAATTGCATCAAAAGTTTGGCGGTCAAGATAAGTGGAGAGAAGTTTCTAGACAATTATTACAATATGGTAAGACTAAGTTGCCAGAGAAAGTTTTAGAAGGTCTATCATCAAGTTATGATGGAGTTATTGCTCTTTATAATATGATGACAGAAGATGCTCCAATTATTTCTGTTGCAGAAGAGTTTGAAGAAGGATTGACTCCTGAAGACTTGCACAAAATGATGAAAGATAAAAAATACTGGCAAACTAAAGACCCTGAGTTTGTAAAAAAAGTAACTCAAGGATTTAAAAAGCTATATAAATAGATTGTATTTTTGATTTTTATTTTGAATATAAAAGAAATCCACTGTTATACTTTTATGTACAGCAGTGGATTTTTACTTTTATCTAAAATAATATCTCAGATTTTTTAACTCTTTAGTTATTAAACTTAAAGTGCATTACATCGCCATCTTTAACTATATATGCCTTACCTTCTTGTCTAACTTTACCAGCTTCTTTACACTTTGATTCTCCACCTAGCATTACATAATCTTCATAAGCTATAGTTTCAGCTCTAATGAAGCCTTTTTCAAAATCTGTATGGATTACTCCAGCAGCTTGTGGAGCAGTTGAACCCTTAACAACAGTCCATGCTCTTGTTTCTTTTACTCCAGCTGTAAAGTATGTGATTAAATCAAGTAGTCTATATCCTGCTTTAATTACTTTATCAAGTCCCGCTTCTTCTAGTCCTAAGCTTTCTAAAAATTCTTTCTTTTCTTCATTGCTATCTAGCTGAGAGATTTCTTCTTCTATTGAAGCACAAATAATAACAACTTCAGCATCTTCTTTCGCTGCTTTTTCTTGTATTTTTGCAGAAAACTCGTTACCTTCTGCAGCACTGTCTTCATCAACATTACAAACATATAAAACTGGTTTAGTAGTTAATAATTGTAATCCTTTTAAAAGTTTATTTTCATCCTCAGTTATTTCTGTATATCTTGCAGGTTTTCCCTCTCTCAATACTTCTAGTACTCTATTTATAATTCCAATTTGCTCTGCAGCAGATTTGTCATTACCTTTTGCTTTCTTTTCTAAAGCAGGTAATCTTTTCTCTAAACTTTCTAAGTCTGCTAGCATTAATTCAGTTTCAATGATTTCAGCATCTCTTATAGGATCAATATTCCCTTCAACATGAGTTATGTCTGTATTTTCAAAACATCTTACAACATATATGATTGCATCAGTCTGTCTAATGTTACCTAAAAATTGATTGCCAAGACCTTCTCCTTTAGATGCTCCTTTAACTAAGCCAGCAATGTCAACAAACTCTAATTGAGTAGGGACTTCTCTTTTGGTTTCAGCAATTTCTCCTAGTATATGTAGTCTTTCATCTGGTACAGCAACAATACCTACATTAGGTTCGATTGTACAAAATGGAAAATTGGCAGCTTGAGCAGATGCCGTTTGAGTTAAAGCATTAAATAAAGTTGATTTACCGACATTAGGTAAACCTACGATTCCACAATTAAATCCCATATTATATATTCTTTCTTTTTATTATTTATTATTTTTGTTCAGTGTGTACAGCTAATGTAGCTGCTCTATTCGCTAATATTTTTTCAAGAACCTGATACTGTTTCCATTTTATAGCTAATGTAGTACCTAAGTTTCTAATAATCTCTCTATCTATGTTTGTAGGGTTATCAGGAGATAATTTTACATAGTAACCTGTAGATTGAGGTATTCTTCTAACAAGAGAATCTAAGAATTGATACTCTGATATTGTATTACCTAAGTCAGCATAATCCTCTTCGGCAGCAGCATTGTTTTCTAACTCTTCTTTTATATATTTAGCAGCATATGTTCCTGTGCCTTCTTTCCCATCGTTAAGAGCCTCCCTGAATGCCATTGAGAAATTACTGATATCTTGAGCAACAGAAAATCTAGCTTGTTTAGATTTTGCTGCAACAAAATCAACACTTCGTGAAGATGGTACATTATCTATGTTTGTTTCTTCTGGTATTGGATTAAACAAGTTAACAATTCCGTTTAATGCAGCAAAAGAATGCTGTAGTGTTTTAATTACAGGTCTTGCTAAAACAAAACCATAGTAGTTTCTATCAGCGGCAGGCAAAACAGTAGGGAATATACTTACTCCAGCTAAGCTATCCAATGGTGCAACACCAATTGGTGTACCATCTTCGTTAAATCTAGCAGGAGGCATAGATGTTTTTTCTGAGTAACCTTCTTCATTTTTTTGTTCAGGGAAATCTCCTGTTGTTTCAAAGGCTAAACTTGAAGCTAATCTTGCATTAATTGCTCCAGATGAATTTGGTGCGAACTCTTCTTTTGTTCCGCTTAATTGCTGTAAAGTTTCTTTATTCAGATTTGAATAAGAAGTAGCTGTATTAGATGCTTTTTTGTATTGTTCTTCGGTCTTTTTAGCAATTTCTATAGCACCAGATTTTGATTTAGCTTTTTCACAGTTATTTCCTAGCTTATCCTTACCAAGACTCATAGCTATTTCAGCTTTCCCTTGATCTATAATCATATTTCTATTTATCTGTTTTTGTTTATTTAGCATAGCTTCTTCTTTTTTAGTTATCTCAGAAAAAGCTGCTTCAATTCTCATCTTTTGACAGTCTATTGCCTGTACAACAGATGTTGGTAATACACATTGAGTAAGAGTAACAGTAGGTATCTCATTATCTATTAAAAGTTTCAAAGCTTGTTCCATGGTTGTCATTCCAGCAGTGAATGATGCTTCAACTAAAGTAGCAGCAAGATCCCCAGTGCCTGAACCTAAGCAAGGTATAGGGGGAAGACAAGAGGCAACGGAGGGAATGGACATCATTCCTGCCCCTGCAGCTAAATTTGTTTCTCCACTTGTTATCGAGCTAATTTGATTTATTGTTTTTTCTATAGAGTATAGTTTTTCTTGATCTGCTTCAATTTTATTTTCTTCTATTTCTTTTTTGATTTCAACATTAGCAACAGAATGTTTTTTTTCTGTATTATCTTTTTTTGGTGTTGCTAATATATTTTGAGCATTAGCAAAACCAAACCCTAATAAAGAAAAAGTAATTATAAATAAACTTATTTTATTTGTTATTTTCATTTTATATCTCCATTTTATTTTGCTAATACATCTGCAGCAATAGATTTATAGTTTTCTTTTTGAAAGCTAAATTTATATGTTGCTGAATTATCTGCTTTAATTTTGCCTACATAAGGAATCTTTTTATATTTTTTGGTGTATGTTTCCACATTTAAGTAAGATTTTGTTGCATCAGTAGTTGCATCAACAAATTTTGTACAAGCCTCGTTAAAGAAACTTGCTCCCGCACCAAGTAATGAGTCCATTAATTTGCCAGGGTTCGCTAAGTTGCCAGCAATTTCTCCAATGTCTTTCATCATTCCGCCAACGATATCTAATCCGTCACCCATCATGCCAGCAATTCCTGACATTATTTCATCACTTGAAAACTTAAGTCCAGCTCCTAGAGCCCCTCCTAGTCCAATTAAAGAAAAATCTGGGACACTAAAACAACCACTTTCTTTTTCTTTTTTTGTCGGAGAAACAGAAGGTTGTTTTTTTATTATTTTATTTATCTCTTGTGTATCAGCTATTACTAATTGTTTATTTCTTTCTGCAATTTTTTGTTTGATTTTCGGATCGCAAAATGTAGAGTTATCATTTGTTGAGCTTTTTTCTGCACTGGTTTCTGTTTGTTTAACCCCAGTAGTTTTAGGAGGAATTGCTACTGCTTGAGCGAAAGATTCAGAGCAGAATATAGAAACTCCTATCAATAAACATAATATGACTTTAATTTTCATCCTTTGATTTCTCCTTACTTCCCTCATACTATTAAATTTTATTAAATTTTACAAGGTTTTTTTAATTTTTACAACCAATTAATTTTATAGAGTATCCTTTTGTATTAATTTTTTTATCACTGTTAAGTTTACCCTTATATACTTTATTATTGTTTTTAACTTGCACAGCAGCATTAGCTTTATCATTTTTATCATAACTACAAGAATTAAATTCTAAATTAAAATCACCTACTTTTTTAAAATCACCTTTATTCATCTCAAGCATTTTATATTTACCGCTATCTAAGTCAGTTACTTTAAAAATCCCTAAATTACTACTGCCGCTATTAATAATTAATGCATTATTTTTATCCTTTTTATTTTTATCACTATTTTCATTATTTTTATTATTATTTTTATATTTCTCAGATCTCTTTTTATTTTGATCTCCATTATTTATAGAATTATATCTACCGTTAGCTTGGCTTAAGCCCCTGTCAGAGCTGGTTTCAAGAGACTCATCTACCCCCCCCCTCAACGGCATCTGCAGATAATTCTTTGAATCTTTTGGTGTCTGGTATGCCTACAGCTTCAGTTACTTTAAACTTTTTTTTCTTGAGATTAACTTTGCCTCCAGTCATATCTTTTACTTGATCAAAGGCCATGTTTTTAGCATCTTTTATAGAGTCTTTAACATATTTATTAGCTATTTTTGATGATTTTTCAACTACATCGCAAAGAGCTTTTTTAATATCTAGGATGGAGGGCATACTTGCTCCAATTTCAAGTTTTTTTAGACAGCTGATGTCAGCCATCTCTTTTGTATTCTTGATACCTTCTCCTATCATTTCACCAGATTTTTCTAAGTTTACAGCATTTAATTCTTGAATCTTATTGGATACATCGCTTCCGATGTCAGCAGTATCTGATTTTATAGAATTTAATTTTTCTGTATTTTCTTTATTCATAATCTCTTGAGCATTAGAGTTTAGGCTAATTACAATAGAAAAAATTAATGTAAGTAATAATAAGTGTGTTTTCATGGTAAATACTCAATAAATAGTTAACAATTTAAGCAATTATAAAATTTTTTTTGCTAAAAATAAAGAAAAAAGTTGAATTTTTTTTATTTTTATAATATCTAAGGGTAAATATTATTTTTAGGAGGGTATCATGTCAGATAATAATTATAAACCAACAGAACAAGAAGAGTTCATGAATGAACAAATGGTTAAGTATTTCGAAAACAAACTTTTAGAAATGAAAGATAAAGTTTTATCAAGAGATAAAGATCATGATATAAATGAAGATCTACAAGACTTAAAAGAAGCAGATCCAAATGATAGAGCAACTAAAGAAGAAGAAGCTGCTCTAGATTTAAAGAATAAGGAAAGAATAAATAAAACTCTAGCAGATATTGAGGTTGCTTTAAATAAAATTAAAATAGGAGACTATGGCTACTGTGAAGAAACTGAAGAAGAGATAGCTGTTATGAGATTAGAAGCTATGCCTACAACAAGGTATTCTATAGAAGCTTTAAAAGAGTTGGAAAAGAATAACGGTAATAGACCTATCTAATATTTATTTACATAATATTAATAAAAAAGCATTTGGAAACAAATGCTTTTTTTATATGTATTTTTCAGGATTAACAGGTTTTGTTCTTTTTCTTATTTCAAAATGTAGTTGGTTATTATCTACTGAACCTGTGTTTCCTACTGTTCCTATTATAGAGCCTCTGTTTACAGTTTGCCCTTTTTCAACTAATATTTTGTTTAAATGAGCATAAGTTGTTATCCACCCAGAATCGTGTTTTATTAATATTATATTACCAAGCCCTTTTATCTTGTCGCTTGCATAAACTACTATGCCGTTTTCAGCAGCTTTAACGGCTGTTCCTTTTGGTGCTAATATGTTTATGCCATCATTGTGTAGGCCGTTTTTCTTTGAGCCAAATGAAGATACTATTTTCCCACTTGTTGGCTTTAAGAATTTTGAAGAACTTCTTTTTGGTGGGGTTCTGCTAATAATATTTTTACTTATTCTTACTTTATTATTGTTTTTTACAAGAGATTTTCTTGTAGTGGACTTGGAATTATAAGGTATGGTTAATTTATCTCCTTTGCTTATTATATAAGGGGATTTTAGATTGTTAACACTTATTAAGGAAGATAATGTTACACTATTTTCTCTTGCAATTGAATACAGAGTGTCATTCTTTTTAACAGTGTAATACTTTGTGTTAGATATTGCTAATTTTTGTCCTACTTTTAAACTATAAGGCTTCTTTAATTTATTTATTTCAATTAGAGATCTTAAAGGAATTTTATGTTTCTTAGCAATTGAATAAGCTGTGTCATTCTTTTGAACTATGACATAATTTTTATATTGATTCTTATTATGTGTTTCTTCAGAGCTAATTGTTTCATTGATAGCTATTGCTCTTCTCTGATTATATTGTCTTCTCGTTAGTTTTCTTAAATTCGCAGATCTTAGAGGGGCAGGGTGTTTCCTTGCGCATGATGTCGTTGCACAACATAAAAGAATTAAAATTATTAACCTTTTTGCATTCATTTTTTAGTTACAAGAGCAGCTCTTTTTATAAGCACAACATCTTGAAGGAATCCAACCTTTTCTTTTCATACACTTTTCTATGAAGGTTTTTGAATTTTGAGATTTCCAATCGTTACCATCTTTAACAGCACATCTTTTTGTATTCAATGTTTCAACTTCAAGCTTTTGTCTGTTTTTAGAGATTGATATGCATTCAGCTAGATCTCTATCTAATAAATCTTTTGCTTTTGGTCCTGTTAAGCTAGTGTCTGTGCTTAATTTTTCTCTTTCCCATAAGTTGCTGTATTCTGTTTTTCTATTTATCATTCCAGAGCATGATGCTAAAGTTAAAACCATTAAAAATAGGCTTGTTGCTTTTAAAATTTTATTCATAGTAATTATTTCTCCTTGTTGTCGCTATGTTACGAAATTTATTTTTCTTTTACAAGTGTTTTTTTGCAATCTTTAACCCAAATATCATATATGCCGCTTTCCATTGCTGATAAAGAAGGGGAAGAGGCAAACATCCAACCCGAGAAGATTTCATCTTTTTTATAATATATCTTTAAAAATGAAGCGGATTCAGGTAGGTCTAGGGGAGATGATTTTTGACAAGATAATGCTTTTATTTTTAAATCTCCAAAATCTGTTTCTTTTCCAACTTCTATTTCAAGAGTTTCTGTTTTACCAGTTATTTTATTTAAAGCTCCTAATACAGATGTATCATAATCCTCCATTTCCATAGCATTAGAAATAGAGGTTGATAATAGTATTAAGAATATTGCAAGTTTAATTGCTTTCGCTTTCATTTTTATCACCTTTATCTTTTAAAGAGAATATAACTTGTCCAAGAAGTTGCTCTAAACTCGCTCCAGATTGAGTGTTTGTAATTTCGTCTCCATCATGTAGAAATTCCTCTTCAAAACCTGCTTCAATGGCGATTAGCTTATTTCCCATTAAACCTGGAGATGATACTGTAGCGATAGAGTCATAAGGTATTCTATCTTTTAAAGAATCTTTTATTGTTAAAGTTGTTTTAACGAAAAAATCATCTTCAATATCGATGTTACTAACAGAACCAACTTTAAATCCTCCAATAGTTACATCAGAGCCTACAGCAATTCCGTTTACATTTGAAAACTTAGCAATTAGGTTGAAGCCGTCAACTGTTTTGATGTTTGATGATGAGTAAACAAACATTAAAAATGTAACCGCAATAGCTAAAACGACACCGCCAAAAATAGTTTCTATTATATTTCTTTTCATAATTTTTTTCCTTTATTCTATTTCGTATAATTTATCAAGAGCATTATAATTTATCTTTGCTTTATATTTATCAAGTAAAGAATTAGCATAAGCTTCCATTATTGTGTAAGATGTATCTACATCTTTTTGTTCTGATACTTCCTTCTTTTCTTCATAATCTATTTCATTAAGAGTAAATAAAAATACACCTTCTTCAATTATTGATAAGCCAGCTTCACCTTCTTTTTCTTTTGTAAATAGCTGAGCTATAGCAATAGGAGAAAGTTTGCTTAACTCTTCAATAGTAGGTCTTCTATGGAAGTTTGAACTTGTTTGAACTTTTAAATTTTCTTCTTTTGCGATATCTTCTAAAGTTTTTTCACTAGCATTTATTTGCTTAACAGCTGCTACAGCTTTCCCTCTAACAAGATCTTCAGCTTTTTGAGAAATATATTTCTCTTTTACTTCTTCTTTAACTTTTGCAAAAGGTTTAGCTTCATTGCCTTTTGTTTCATCTATTCTAACAATAAAGAATTCTCCGTTAACTGTTTCTTTAAGCTCTGATGTTGGTGTTTCTGTAGATGATAGTTCTAAAAGAGTTCCAAGGATATCTTGTTTTGCAACTAATTCTGTCTTCACACTATCTGCATTCATAGGATCAACATTTTTAATTGTTATTATGTCTGTACCAAGCTCTTCACTTATTTCTTCAATAGATAGTTCATCAAATAGTAAGTTTTCAGCTAAATCTACTTTAGATAATAACTCATCTTCAGCTTCTTCAGATTTTTCTTCTCCTGAACTTGATAAAACTAAAACAGATATATCATGTAATACAGGTTCTCTGTATAAATGAAGATTTTCATTATAATATTTTGTTAAATCTTCATCTGAAAATTCAACCTTAGATTCTTCTATAGGTAGTATAATATATTTAGCATTTCTAACTTCACTATTATACTTATTAAGTAGCTCTTTAGAGTATGCTAATGGTTTAGCTCCAGAGGTTATGATTGAAAGTAAATTAACTCTAGCTTTTTCTTGCTTTAGATTATCTATAAATTGTTTTTCTTTTCTATATCCTGAATAAGCAATAACAGATTTAAATTTTTCAGCATCAAAATTACCATTTTCATCTTGGAAATATGGTTCTTCAGCTATTAGCTTTGCAGCAAGGTCATCGCTAACCCTTATCCCCATGCTATCAGCTTCTGTATTAAGAGCTATTTCACTTATCATTTTTTTAACTGATGTATTTAATAGTCCTGCTCTTACACCATCTTCTAGAGAAATGCTTGTATTGTTTTGTTGCCCTATAAAATATAAATCTTTTTTAAAGTTACTATCTATAGCAACATTTGATATTTTTTGTCCATTAATTTCAACTGCTGCATTTTGAGTATGTAAAATATTTCTAATTACATCTGCTACTCCCCATAGTCCAAAACTAAAAATAAGGATTAGCATTACTATTGTAAATAATATAGTTTTTAAATTTTCCGCTAAGTGTTTGTATAATCTTTTCATTGTATTTTCTTCCTAATTTATTTTGTTTATACTCATAATATAGAAAAAGATTTTTTTTTCAAGTTAAAAAATGTAAAATTTTACTAGATTTTTTTTTAAGAAAATGTTAAGTAGTAAAAATAAGAAAATTCAATAGAAAAGGAAAATAAAATGTCAAAAACAAAACTTATTGCAGGAAACTGGAAAATGAATGGTGTGAAAAGCTATGTTGAAGATTTAGCAAAACCTCTAGCTGAGTTCATGAATCAAAAACAATGTGAATCAACAAATGAAGATTCTTACGAAATGCTTATTTGCCCTCCATTTCCTATTTTAGATAGAGTTGTGCAAATTGCAGGTGAATCAAAACTTATGGTTGGATCTCAAGATTGTCATACGGCTGTTTCAGGTGCTCATACAGGAGACACTTCTGCAACAATGATTAAAGATATTGAAGCTACACATGCTATTGTTGGGCACTCAGAAAGAAGAGCTGATCATGCTGAAACAAATGAAATTGTTAAAGCAAAAGCAGCTGCTGCAAATGAAGCTGGACTTGTTAGTGTTATTTGTGTTGGTGAAGTAAAAGAAGAAAGAGAAGCTGGTAAAGAAATAGAAGTTGTTTCAAAACAATTAGAAGAATCTATCCCTGCTGGAGCTACTGCAGAAAATACAGTTGTAGCTTATGAGCCAGTTTGGGCTATCGGTACAGGTCTTGTTGCAAGTATTCAAGATGTTGAAGATATGCACAAAGCTATTAGGGAAAAACTAGCTACAATGATGAGTGATTTTGAAAATGTTAAAGTTCTATATGGTGGTTCTGTAAAACCTGCAAATGCTAAAGAAATCCTAGCAACTGAAAATGTTGATGGTGTTCTAGTAGGTGGTGCAAGTTTATCAGCAGAAAGCTTTATCGAAATTGCAAAAAGTGCTACTTGTTAATTAAATTAATTAAGAGAGGATATTTAAATGCTAGAAATAGTTTTAGTTATACAAGTTATAGTTACTGTATTTTTAATTGCAGTAATTATGATACAAAAATCAGAAGGCGGTGGCCTAGGTATAGGTGGCTCTGGTGGAGGAATGGGTGACTTCTTAGGTGTAAAAGGAACCGCAAATCTTTTAACAAGAGTAACAGCTGTTTTAGCGGGAGCATTTATGGTTCTAGCTATTGTTCTAGCTATATTATACTCTAGAGTTAATTCTCAAGATTCATCAATAGTTGATAAAATCGTTCAACAAGAGGTTGTTGTAGAACAGGTGGTTCAAGATACACAAGAAACACCTCCGGTCGAAACGGAAGTAATAACAACAGAAACTGATGTATCTGATAAAGATCAGAATAAATAGTAACCTTAAAAAAAGAAGTTGTTTTGACTTCTTTTTTTAATAGTAAATAAGTAAGTAAGGAGTTTTAGATAGTGGCTAAAAGAGAAACTAAATTTATATTCGTAACGGGTGGTGTTGTATCATCATTAGGTAAAGGTATAGCGGGAGCTGCAACAGCAGCAATTTTAAAATCTCGTGGTTATAAAGTGAGAATGAAAAAAATTGATCCGTATCTTAATGTTGATCCAGGGACTATGAGTCCAACTCAACATGGAGAGGTTTTTGTTACGAATGATGGTGGTGAAACAGATTTAGATTTAGGGCATTACGAAAGATTTGCAGGAGTTCAAACTTCTAAAAAAGATAATATTACAACAGGTAGAGTTTATCTAAATGTTCTTGAAAAAGAAAGAAAAGGCGATTATTTAGGTCGTTGTATTCAGGTAATACCTCATGTAACAGATGAAATAAAAGAGTTTATAAAAGAAGGTGTTGGAGAATACGATTTTATATTTATTGAAATCGGAGGAACAGTCGGAGATATAGAGGTTACTCCATATCTTGAGGCTATAAGACAATTCGGTAATGATTACGGTAGAGAAAATTGTGTTTATATGCATTTAACTCTATTGCCTAACTTAGAAAAAGCTGGGGAAATTAAAACTAAACCAACACAACACTCTGTTAAAGAATTGTTATCATTTGGTATTCAGCCTCAAATTGTTTTATGTAGATCTAAAAGTGTTCTGTCAAAAGAGCATAGAGATAAAATAGCATTGTTCTGTAATGTTTCTAAAGATAGAGTTATATCAGCTCCAGATGTAGATAATATATATAAAGTACCGCATGTTTATCATGAGCATGGTTTAGATAAAGAAATACTTAAGTGTTTACATATGAGAGGTAAGACTGCTAATTTGACAACTTGGAAGAATGTTTTAAGAGCATCCTTATTCCCAGAAGCAGAAGTTACTATAGGTGTCGTAGGTAAATATATAAATTTATTAGAAAGTTATAAATCTTTAATCGAAGCTCTTGATCATGGAGGTATTGCTAATAAATGTAAAGTGAACCTTAAGTGGATTGATGCAGAAAAAGTTGATAAGTCCTTAGCAGAAGAGTTATTACATGAAGTTGATGGTATTCTTATTCCTGGTGGCTTTGGGGAAAGAGGAACAACTGGTAAAATATTATCAGCAAGATATGCTAGAAAAAATGATATTCCTTTCTTTGGTATATGTTTCGGTATGCAAATGGCAGTTGTAGATTATGCAAGAGATGTTGCAAAACTTAAAGGAGCTAATTCTACAGAATTAGTAGAGCATCCAGAACATAAAATTATATCTCTTATTGAAGAGTGGGATAATCATCATAAAGGAACTAAAGAAAAAAGAGATGAGAACTCTGATTTAGGCGGGACTATGAGATTAGGAGCTTATCCTTGTAAGCTTAAAAAAGGTTCTCTAGTGCAAAAAATATATGGTAAAGCTGATATATCTGAAAGACATAGACATAGATATGAAGTGAATATTCATTATAAAAAACAATTAGAAAAAGCTGGCTTAGTATTTTCAGGAATGTCCCCAGATGGTAATCTACCTGAAATTATAGAAATAGCTGATCATTCTTGGTTTGTTGGTGTTCAATTCCATCCAGAGTTTAAATCAAAACCAACAACTCCACATCCTTTATTTGCTTCTTTTGTGAAAGCAGCAATTAAAAAGCATCGTGAAAGAATGGAAAAAATAGATTAATACTTTTTATTCTTATAAATAGAGCCTTTCTAAAATATATATGTATATGGAGAGGCTCTTTTTTATATCAAATTTTTTAAATCTTACTGGATATTTTTCTCTATATATGCTAAAAGCAATAAGTATAAAATATGGAGATGAAAAACTATGTTATGGAATGATAAAAAATTATTAGAAGCTGTATCTGGAGATTTTAATAAGATACCTTTTGTTGCAGAGGGGGTTTCTATAAATACTCGTAATACAAAAGCGGGAGATGTTTTCGTCGCAATAGAGGGGGGAGAGCAGTATTTAGACAATGCTATAAAAGCTGGAGCTGTATGTGCAATTGTCCCTAAATCCTTTAATAAAGAATTAGAGGGGTTCCCTTTAATAAAAGTTGAGGACACTTTTACATCTTTAGTTGCTATGGGGCAGTATAAGAGAGAAAAAACAAATGCTAAGTTTATAGCTATTACAGGATCAGTAGGGAAAACTGGAACTAAAAATATGCTGGCTAAGATTTTTTCTTTTTATGGAGAAACTTATGCAACAGCTGGTAATTATAATAATCACTACGGAGTTCCTTTAACATTAGCTAATATGCCAGAAAGTACAGATTTTGCAGTTATTGAGCTTGGTATGAATCATGCAGGAGAAATATCATCTTTGGTTAAACAAGTGAGACCGCAGGTAGCTCTAATTACTACTGTAGCAGAGTGTCATATAGAGTTTTTTAATTCTATAGAAGATATTGCTCTTGCTAAAGCAGAAATATTTGAAGACTTAAAGGGGACTGCTGTATTACCTAAAGATAGTCCTTGTTTTGATGTTCTTTTGAAACAAGCAAAAAGTAATACAGATTCTATAATAACCTTTGGAACAGGTGCAGACATCTCTTTAGAGAGTGTTACTTGTAAAGAGGGCTCAAGTGAAGTCAAAATAAATATAGACAATATAGATTATAATTATGAATTATCAATTCCTGGAGAGCATATAGCTTTAAACTCTTGTGGTGTTATAGGAGTGTTAAAAGCTTTGGGGTTAGATATATCAAAAGCCTCTTTAAATATGAAAAAGATAGTTGTTACAGAAGGTAGGGGAAAGAAAATAAAAGTTTCATTTAATGGTAAAGATATAACTTTTATAGATGAGACTTATAATGCTAGTGCTAAATCCATGATTGCTTCAATAAAGACTCTGTCTTTAATAAAAGGAGGAAGAAGAGTTTTAGTTCTCGGCGATATGTTGGAATTAGGAGCTCGATCAGAAGATTTGCACTTATCAATTCTACCTACTATATTAGAGAATAATATAGATAAAGTTTATTGCTGTGGGAAATATATGAAATTGCTTTTTGATGAATTACCTGTTTCAATTCAAGGTGCTTTTAGTGCAAAATCAGAGGGGTTGCTCAATGTTTTGGAAGAAGAGTTACAAGATAAAGATAATGTTTTGACAAAAGGTTCTCATGGTAGTAATATGACTTTAATCATAAATCATTTTAAAAATAAATAGGTGTTACAATGGATAGAAAAATTAAAAAAATGCTGAAGCTTGCAAAAAGAACAAGAGGGAATGCTTATGCTCCTTATTCTAAATTCAAAGTCGGAGCTTGTATTCTTACAAAAAAAGGAAGCTTCTATGTCGGAGCTAATGCAGAAAACTCAGCTTATCCAGAAGGAACTTGTGCAGAAACAAATGCTATTGGTGCCATGGTTTCAGCAGGAGAAAGAGAAATAGAAAAAGTTGTTTTAATTGGACCTGATTATAAAATAATAACTCCGTGTGGTGGGTGTAGGCAAAGATTGGCAGAGTTTGCGGATAAAGATATAGAAATATATTTGTTTAATGATGCAGGGGATTTACAAAAAACTACTGTTGGTGAGCTTTTACCAGGAGGATTTAGCTTAAATGAAAAATAAAGTAGTAATTATAGCTGGTCCTACAGCAAGTGGTAAATCTTCCGTTGCAAAAGAGTTGGCTTTGAAAGAAAATGGAGTGATTATAAATTGTGACTCTATGCAGGTTTATGATGTGCTGAGGATTATCACAGCAAGACCATCAAAACAAGATGAAGGTGAAGTTGAACATAGGCTTTATGGATATTTATCTCCAGCAGAAGCTTGTAATGCAAATCTATGGAGAGAAAGAGCTTTAAAAGAAATAGATGATGTTATATCTAAAGGGAAATTACCTATAATTGTTGGTGGAACAGGTATGTATATAAAATCTTTAATGGAAGGTTTGACCCCTATACCAGATATACCTACAGAAATCCGTAAAAATGCTAGGACAAGATTATTAGAAGAGGGGAGTTCTTCTTTATATAAAGAAATTTCGGAAGATGATAGAAAAAGATTAAGTGAGAATGACAGTCAAAGAGTTTGTAGAGCTTATGAAGTTTTAAAAGCTACGGGGAAATCTATGGCTTATTGGAACTCAGTTCCTAATGTTGGGGTTAGAGATGATTTAGATTTTGATTTAAGAATTATTATGCCAGATTTGCAAGAGCTTTATAAAAAATGCGATGGTCGTTTTGTAAAAATGATAGAGCAGGGGGCTATTGAGGAAGTTAAAGCTCTTATGTCTATGGATTTAGATGAAAGTTTGCCAGCTATGAAAGCTATAGGTGTTCCTGAAATTATATCTTATATAAAAGAAGAAATGAGTTTAGAAGAAGCAATTGAAAAAGCTCAAATGCAAACAAGAAGGTATGCAAAAAGACAAAGAACATGGTTTAAAAAATATATTGCATAAGTTAGTGTTTTTATTTTCTAGGATGACATTTGTTGTAAATGTTTGCTAAGTGTTCTTCGTCAATCTTTGTATATTTTTGAGTTGTTTGTAAAGATGAGTGTCCAAGCATACTTTGAATAGATCTTAAATCTCCTCCGCTAGATAGAATGTGTGTCGCAAATGAGTGTCTAAAAGCATGTGGAGTTAGACTGTTTGGTAAGCCTAAAGAATATCGTATATTTCTTAAAGTTCTTTCTGCTACTCCTGGGTTTAATCTTTTTCCTCGTTTTCCTAAAAATAAAGCAGAGTCTTTTTCAAAATTAAAAGGGCATTCATTTGTATATTTAAAGATAGCATCTTTGGCTTGATTTATTATAGGGACTATTCTTTCTTTATTTCCTTTACCTAATATAGTAATTGTCTCTGACATTGAGTTTATATCTCCAAAGTTTAGACTTATTGCTTCGCTTATTCTTAATCCGCAGGCATATAATAAAGTAAATAGAGCTCTATCTCTTTTCCCAACCCAATCATCACTGTCTTCTTCTGCGAATTTCAATATCTCATCAATTGCTCTCTTATCAATAGGCTTTGGTAACTTCTTAGAAGCTTTTGGAGAGTTTAACACATCAATGCTGGCATTATGCATTTGCCCTATTTTATCCATGAAGTGAAAAAAGTTTCTTAATCCTGCTATGGAACGAGCTCTAGAGTCTGGTAAAACTCCTTGCATAGCTTTCTCTGATAACCAAGAACGGAAATCTGTTAAGTCTGCACTAGATAAATCATTTATGCTAGGTTTCTTATTATGAAATTCATTATAAAAATTTATAAAGTTTTCCATATCTATATTGTAAGCTCTAATAGTATTATCAGATAAATTTTTTTCTTGTTTTAAAAAGAGATTCCACTTGTTGATATACTCTCTTAAATCATCCATAACATTTAAACATTTCATACACATAATCATATATTAAAGTAAATAAAATATCAATTTTTATTTTTTTGATTTTTTTTAAAGAAATAACTTGACTAAAAGAGGAAGTTGATATAATATGCCTTTCATAAGTGGTTAATAAGGGTGCTTAGCTCAGCTGGTAGAGCAACTGACTTTTAATCAGTAGGTCATGGGTTCGAATCCCGTAGCGCCTACCATTTATAAAAACAATCCCCCGTTTGGGGGATTTTTTTTATAAATATATAGGCACTTTGGACTTTGAACCCATGGGTTCGACAATACGCTTAGATTTGCTAGGGAGCGTAGCAACCGCAGCAAATCTGTAGTCTTTGCAACTTTCGAAGACCTGCAAGGTCGCACGAAAGTAATCCCGCAGCGCCTACCATTTATAACAAATAGACTGCCTTTTGGCAGTCTTTTTTTTGTAAATATATAAGGGTTAGCATTAGAACCCTTGGGTTAGAAAACTGTCTAGATTTCAAAGGTTTCGCAGAAACCGTAGGAAACCGTAGTTTTGCAACTTTGAAAGGGCCCTTGCGACCGCAACAAAGTAATCCCGCAGCACCTACCATTGAGAACATTTTTTTACAAGAAGTTTGAATTTTGTTTTTATAAAAATAAAAAAATGGCCTCAGGAGAGGCCATTTAAAATTAGGAAAATTTTTTAAATTATTTTATAGCATTAATTATCTGCTCAACCCAAGGAGCAATGTTCTGATAAAAATCATCTTCATTCTTACATAATTCAGCTATTCTTTCCGCCCCAAGCTTAGACAAAGCATTATCAAAATCTTCTCCAGCTTGACAGAAGTTAGGATACATAGAGTCTCCCAGAGCAAATACTGCAAATTTAACTCCTGATAAATCCTCTGTGTTTGTTTCTGCAGATATGCTTTCCAACATAGTCATGGCATTAGTCGGAGCATCACCATCTCCCCAAGTGCTCGTAGATATTAGAGCTACATCACAGTTCTTTATATCTTCAAGACTAGATTTCGACATATCTAAAACTTCAGCTGATAAAGATGCCTCGTTTAATTTTTGAGAAATAACATTAGCTGCTTCTTCAGCATTTCCTGTTTCTGTTCCAAATAGTATTTTTATATTCATTTAAATTACCTCTTTCTATATAAAATTATTTAGGTGTATTCCCGCAATTATTTCCATTACATTTGCTTATAGGACAATATATTTTGCCTCTTGTTCTGCAAGTAGCACAGGAAGGTCTCATTTCTTCTCCTGTTTTTTTATGTATGTATTTCCCTTCAGGGGTTTTTGTAACTTCAAAGTATTTCGTAAAACTGTTCACTTATAATCCTCTCTTTTAAATTAAAGGCATATCTCCTGCTAACAAGAGATATGCGCGATATCCTCTTCTCTTGTATCAAACAAATCTAGTTTTTTAACGTCAGAGATTGAGAGTGAAAAACTCTCAATAGTAAAACTATAAAGAAAGTCGAAATCAAAAAATCCGCCAAGAGTAGTATCGACCTCTTTTTTAATATTAACTAGAAAATTTTTCCAGCCAAAAGAAAGAGAAGAGGAATTCTTCAAACTTTTTATGTTATTTTTATTTATCATTTTTTTCTCCTTTAGCATAAATTTTTATGTTGTGAGAAATAAGCTCATAACCTTTATCAGAGACTAATTTTTTTATCAGCTCCTCTAAATCAGAGTTGCAGAACTCAATGACATTGTTCTTTTCTATATCTATTATATGGTAATGATGATCTTTAGCATAAGTATTCTCATATATTATATAGTCATCATTAAAAATATGTTTTTCAATAACTTTTTCATCTTCAAGGATTTTTAGAACTCTATAAACAGTAGCAATGCCAATTTGAGGTAAGCTTTCTCTTGCCTGTTTAAGAATATCTTCTATGGTTAAATGCTGCTTAGTATTAATCATAATACTTGTAATAACTTTTCTTGGTTCAGTTATTTTTATTTGTAATTTACTTAATACTTCTATAGCTTTTTCCATTAAAAAACCTCTCTTAAATGTTTCTTGTTGCTAATGATAATCATTATCAATTAGATTGTCAAGAGAAAAATATAAAAAATATTTATTAGACCTAATTATTGACTTATGTAAATATAAGTTTTACATTTACATTAAATCTAAACTAAGGAATAAAATATGAAGATAGAATTTATAACAGTTAAAACAGATAAGTTTACTCCTCCTAAATTTGATATTTATGAGCAATTAGATAAATTTTTACCAGATTTACAAGAGAATGATGTTGTTTTTATAACATCTAAAGTTTTAGCTATACATCAGGGAGAGTGTATAGCTAGGGATAGTATTTTAGATAAAGATGATTTAATAAAGAAAGAAGCTGATTATTATATTGAAAGAGATTTAGAACAAGAGCATAATGTAATGCTAACAATAAAAGATAATATTATCATTGCTTCTGCGGGTATAGATGAATCAAACTCTGATAATTATTATGTTTTGTGGCCTAAAGAAGTAGATAATTTATTGAAAGAAATAAGAGCTTTCTTATGCAATAAATATAAGGTTAAAAATCTTGCTGTTATATCGACAGATTCTCATACTACTCCTTTGAGGTTAGGAGTTTCTGGAATCGCAACAGGATTAGTTGGAATAGAGCCATTAAAAGATGAAAGAGGAGCTTCCGATATATTTGGAAGAGAATTGAAAATAACTAGAGTGGATCAAATAACTCCAATGACATCTATGGCTGTATGGTATATGGGAGAAGGAGGAGAGCAGACTCCAATTTGTATCGGTAGAAATATAGAAGGATTAGTATTTAATGAAAAAGCAAATACTAATGATTTTTTTATCTCTCCTGAAGAAGATATTTTCAAACCAATGTTAAAAACTTTTTATGAAAAATAATATGAAATTTATAAAAGAAGAGTGTTTTAGATTTCATATCAAATATGGGAGTATGTTCTTTGTCATTTAGCAATGGTTTTGATCTTCTTTAATGAAGATAAAACAATTTATTTTCCTCTTAATCCTAGGACCCATTTAAAATTGTTACGGTTTTTTCTTTTAATTTCAAAACCATTTTTGCTAGATATAATAAATACGGTTTTAAAAAGCCATAATCTAGAGTAAATACCAATTATTTTCATTTTGTGGAATCCTTTTTTGCGGATTTCATCTTGTCCTTCTTTTTCTATCTCGCTGGAGACTCCTAATCCATATTTATTGTTATCAAAATCTATCCCTATTTCAGTATATATATCCATAATAATCACTCCCTTAAGTTATGGTCTTTTTTTGTAGTATATTGAATTGGAAAGTAAAGTCAACCAGATACTTGACTTTATCCATTGTATGATATAAATTCTGTTCAAAGGAGTGTAATATGAAATTTATTTTAAAAGCTGTTTATTTAATTTTATTGTTTATATGTTCAACTGTTTCAATAGGCTTATTTGTTGAAAGTATTGTTTCTATTTTTGATGAAATAACTCTTAATTCATTTTTGGATATTTTTATTGCATTTTTAATATTGACTTCATGTATAATAACTTCATTTAGGTTTTATAAAAAGGAAAAATTAATTACTTCTTTTTTGTTTGTGTCCATCGTACCTTTTTTTGCTATAGCAATTATAAGATTTAATTTTTTAGTTATATAGATTGTTAATATGAAATATTCAGTAAGAGTTATAACCAATGCTTCGAGAGATAATATAGATATATTATCAGATGATTCAATGAAAATTCATATAACCACAATTCCAGAGAAGGGTAAAGCGAATAAGAGAATTATAAAGCTATTATCCAAGAAGTTTAATATATCTAAATCAAAAATAAATATAGTGAGTGGAGAGCTATCTTCAAATAAGATTATAGAGATAGATTTATAAACTTACTTGCTTATTCTTCTCCTGAAAATAAGACTAGGGGAGATACTTTCTTTATATTATCGCTTAGAATTAAAGAGTATATGCCATAAGTTACTAGGTTCCCGATACTACCACCAGTATGTTTTGTTATTTTTAATAGTTTTGATGATAGGATTTCTCCTTTGAAATTAGGAGATAGTTGTTTCGCTTTTTTATTACTTATATCTTTTATAACCTCATAATAATCAGCTTCTAAATCAAACCCATCATTGCGGATTTTAGCCTCTTGTTTTGTTGTTATATATAAGTTTCTAGTTATTCCAACATCTTTGCAAAAATCTTGCGAGCATAGACTCTTTACTTGTAAATTGTGTTCACCTAAGAAAACTCCTGGAGTTTTTGAAAGCTTTTCAATATCTTTTATATTTGTGTTCTTTATTACTTGCTCTAAGTTATCACTACTTAGCCATTCTGTATAGAGGCTTTTTATGGAGATTATCTTCCCATTAAACTCCCAAGAGTTTTTATCGTAGCTCTTTGCTGTAGCATGAGGTGTTAATAGTATTAAAAAGATTAAGGTAATTATTTTTTTCATAATGAATAATGCTATATTGTTTTTATATTAATATCAAGTTTATTTTTAAGTTATTTTTTTAGGGCAGGGTGGGTATTAGAAAAAGAAAAGGCTTGTTTTATAAACAAGCCTTTTCGTAATAATCTTATAAAATCTATTATTATCTTGAGTAGAACTCGATAACTAGATTTGGTTCCATTTGAACTGGGTATGGAACTTCATTCATTTCAGGAACTCTAACGAAAGTACCTTTGAATTTCTTCACATCTACATCCATGTAGTCAGCGATTTCTCTTTCTGCAGATTCTACAGCAGATATAACCATTGGCATAGTTCTTGAGCTTTCTTTAACTTCAATAACATCACCAGCTTTACACATGTATGAAGGGATATTTACTTTTTTACCGTTAACTAAAACATGACCGTGGTTAACGAATTGTCTAGCTGCAAATACAGTTGGAACGAATTTCATTCTGTAAACGATAGCATCTAGTCTGCATTCTAAAATTCCGATAAGGTTTTCAGATGTATCACCTTTTCTTCTAACAGCTTCTTTATAGTATTTTTTGAATTGTTTTTCAGAGATGTTACCATAGTAACCTTTTAGCTTTTGTTTAGCCATTAATTGGATACCATAATCAGTTGGTTTTGATCTTCTTGTTGGACCGTGTTGTCCTGGAGCATATTCTTTTTTGTTAATTGGAGACTTTGCTCTTCCCCAAAGGTTAACACCTAATCTTCTGTCGATTTTGTGTTTAGCTTGAATTCTTTTAGCCATTTTATTTTCCTTTTTTGCCTCGCTTTTGCGAGTGTTATTTTGTGTCCGATATTCCTTGCGGAGTGAAGGGTTCTCTTGATTTCTCAGTTAAGCTTCCTCGTTCTCAGACGGTGAGCCTGAAAATTATCATATTTTTTTGAAAAAGTCAAGTTTTTACTTTTTATAATGATTATTGATAATAATTATGGGTTTTAAACGGTTTTATAAAGTAAGCCCGTCTATTTTTCCTAATGTTTTTAGAGTCTTTAATCTATCTCTAAATTCATCTTCTGTAACACTTTCAACTTCAAGAAGTTTGTTGTGATCCTCTAACTTTAATAAGTATTCATTGTTTAATTCAAAATCTTTACTTTCTCTATTATAAACATATGAAGCTACTTTTAATCCGCTTTCATTTAACTTAACTTTAACAGGTATTTCATCTATTAAATAGTATTTGTAGGTTTCTTCTGATTTAGTCATATTCTTCCTCCTTTAAATAAACTAATATTACTTAAACTATAATGTTTGAAGTTGAAACTTTTTTTCAGTTATATTCTTTTTTTCTGCTTTCTTTTTAGAATTAGGAAAGTGTTCAGAAAATAACTTAATTTTATTTTTACTACTTTCATTGTATTTTGTCAAAGCATTATCATATAATTCTATAGATTGTTTAGAGAGTTCATCATATTTTAAAGCTTCCTCATGGCTCATTTCTCTGTTTTCTTTTATAGTTTTAGCTAAGATGCCTCTTCTTGCTTTGAATAAATTATGTGCACCATTATTGCAAACCTCACATATACATTTTAAATTAACAGCTACTTCTGTTATATGTCCATCAACTTCTGCATACATAGCAATTCCTCTAAAACCTAAGCCATTATCAAAAGGTGATTTAATAGTATCTCTTCTTTTCTTAACTTTGAACTTGCTTTCTAAAGTTTTGCTAACTTCAAGCATTTTTTCATAGCTATCACAAACAAAACTACATCTAGCAACATCTGTTATTTTAGATATATCTCCAGCAAAAGAAGTGTCTTTTTTTTGTAATAGTCTTTTAGGCTTTTTTAAAGGTACTGGTACAAAATTTACACCTTCTCCAAGCTCTTCTTTTAGTTCTTTAGCTGTTTTTAAAATTGTTCTTTTAGCTTTCGCAGCAGATTTATATAGGGCTATCATTTGCTCTTTTAATCCTTTGATTCCAACTACACTTGATTGTTTTAAATCTCTGTTTACATATATTTTTTCTGCTTGTCTGATTTTCTTATCAAAGATATTGATTAAAGGAGAATTTACATATGATAATTCTTCATGTACTTTTCTAGCAAACATTGTGTATTTAGCTTTCCATTGCATAGAAGATTTAGCACTCTTCATGTCAATAACATTAGATATTTTATCACCTATTCTGATTAGTTGAGCACCTAAGGATATTTTTGTTAGTCCCTCAATTTGTCTTTCTTTTAACCAAGCTTTATATTGTTGAGATGTTAATTTATCTGATATTTCAGGGTTGTCTTCGTCGGTTACTTCTTTAACTATTTTGGCTACATTCTCTCCAAACTCTCTAACAATATCTTCATGCTTAATTAGACCATTGCTATCTTCTACAACATCGTGCAATAATGCTGCACAAACGATATTTTCAAGGTTTTCTAAATTAGGATGGTTTTCTAAAATTAGGGCGGCAACTTTAATGGGATGCTTTATATAAGGAGTTTTTTTATCTAATCTTAGTTGTTCTTTGTGTACTTTGTCTGCTAAAGATAAAGCTTTTTTTATTTTTTCTGAATTATGAACCGCTCTTACTAAATGTTTACCATAAAAGCTAGGGTCTCTATCTAAAATTCTTGTATTATCCACTTGCTACCTCGTTTTTTATATATCTATTTAGCTGTTTCGTTAGTTTCTTGTTCTTTAGTGTTTTTTATGTATACAAACCAGAATAGAAGAGAAATAAACATTACTCCACCAACAATATTTCCTAATGTAACTGGAACTAAGTTATCCATAAAAAAGCTGTTAACTGTGAAGTTGTTTATTCTGTCGGCTGATATGTGACTTTTTTCTACCACTTCTGGAATAGCTTTTAGAGATAATGCTTTAGGTATATAGTACATATTTGCGATGCAATGCTCGTATCCAGAAGCTACGAACATAGTAATAGGAAATACTATAGCTGATATTTTTCCGATAACTTGTCTTGAAGTGCAAGCTAACCAAACAGATAGACATACTACACAATTACAAAGAATACCTCTAACGAAAGCTTCTGTAAATGTTAGGTCTGTTTTTGCTATAGCAATTTTAAGAGCACTTGCTCCTGTTGCGAAATCTGCTTGTTTATATAGTCCTGATAAGTATATTAAGGCAACTAATAACAAAGAGCCTATAAAGTTTGCGAAATAAACAATGCCCCAATTTCTGAATAGAGATTTAAAGCTCACCTTTTTCTGTAGAGCAGATATTGTTATCATAACATTGCTAGTAAACAGTTCTGTCCCTGCAAGCACTACCATAATAAGCCCAGTGCTAAACACTATACCTGATAAAAGCTTTGATATACCTTTTCCTACATATTTTGCAGAGTCGTGAGTAACTAGAGTTGATACTTCAGCTGCTAAACCAATAAATATACCTGACATGATACCCAGTATTAATAAGTTTAAAAACTTCTTACTTGCTTTGATAGGCATGATGCTATCACATATTTCACATGCTGTTTTTTTAGGAGTTTTGCACTCGCAATATTCTTCTTCAAAATGTACCATTTATTTATTCCTTTTTATAGTTTAACTATTTGATAATTTAAATAGAATTTTACAATTTAGTTAAAAAGTCAAGTTTTTTTTAAATTTTTTAATTAATACTTAATTCTTCTGTTATTTTTTGAAAGTTTTTACGAGATAAAGCTGGTCTAATATTCTTCATAACTTTTTCTGTTGTTCCTAAGTTGTATCTGCCTTCTTTTTCTGATTTTTGAATAATTTTTACTAGAGCAGGATTAACAATTGCTAAGTATGACATCTCTGTTATAAGAGACTCTTCATTATAAAACCATTCTTTTAAACTGTGAACCATTCTTGTTAATTGAAAATCTGAATCTGTCATAATTATTCCTTTTTGTGTTTTATATTGTTATTATGCTGTTTTATTTATATAAAATATAGAGAATAATATCATATTTAAATAGTCTAATCAATAATAAAATAAAAAAAATAAAAAATACTTGAAAAAGTAAAAGAGAGTCCCCAAATGATATATAAGAAGCGATAAAGCTTAGGAAAATAAGTTAAAAAAGAGGAGAAAAAAATGTCAAAAGTTATTGGTATTGATTTAGGAACAACAAACTCATGTGTATCTATAATGGATGGAACACATGCAAAAGTTATAGAAAACTCTGAGGGAACAAGAACAACTCCTTCAATGGTAGCTCTAACAGATAAAGGTGAGAAATTAGTAGGACAACCTGCAAAAAGACAAGCTGTTACAAATCCAGATAATACTCTATTTGCGATTAAAAGATTAATTGGTAGAAGGTTTGCAGATCCTTTAGTAGAGAAAGATAAACATCTTGTACCATACTCAATTGTAAAGGGTGATAATGGAGATGCTTGGGTGGAAGGTCATGGAGAAAAATATGCTCCATCACAAATTTCAGCATTTATTTTACAAAAAATGAAAGAAACTGCAGAGTCTTATCTTGGCTCTGATGTAACACAAGCAGTTATTACAGTTCCAGCATATTTTAATGACTCACAAAGACAAGCAACAAAGGATGCTGGTAAAATTGCTGGTCTTGAAGTGCTAAGAATTATTAATGAGCCAACAGCTGCTGCTTTAGCATATGGTCTAGATAAAAAAGATGGTGGAACTATTGCAGTGTTTGACTTGGGTGGTGGTACATTTGATGTATCTATTCTAGAAATTGGCGATGGATTATTTGAAGTTAAATCAACAAATGGAGATACTTTCCTAGGTGGTGAAGATTTTGACTCAAGAATTATTAATTTCCTTGTTGAAGAGTTCAAAAAAGAATCTGGAATTGATTTATCAAAAGATAAACTAGCTCTACAAAGATTAAAAGAAGCTGGAGAAAAAGCTAAGATTGAATTATCTAACTCAATTGAAACAGAGGTAAATCTTCCGTTTATTACTGCAGATGCTTCTGGACCAAAACATTTACAAATCAAAATTTCAAGAGCTCAATTAGAGAGCTTAGTTGCAGATTTAATTAAGAGAACAATTGAACCTTGTCAAAAAGCAATGAAAGATGCAGGAATTTCAGCAAGTGAAATTGATGATGTTATCTTAGTTGGTGGTATGACAAGAATGCCTAAAGTTCAAGAAACAGTTAAAGAAATTTTTGGCAAAGAGCCAAATAAAGGTGTTAACCCTGATGAAGTTGTTGCTATGGGTGCTGCAATTCAAGGTGGTGTTCTACAAGGGGATGTTAAAGATGTTCTTCTATTAGATGTTACTCCTCTTTCATTAGGTATTGAGACTCTAGGCGGTGTGTTTACAAGATTGATTGATAGAAATACAACAATCCCAACAAATAAATCTCAAGTTTTCTCAACTGCAGAAGATAATCAACCAGCTGTATCAATTAGAGTTTTCCAAGGTGAAAGAGAAATGGCTGCAGATAATAAATTATTAGGTAATTTTGACTTAGTTGGTATTACTCCAGCACCAAGAGGTGTTCCTCAAATTGAAGTTGAATTTGATATTGATGCAAATGGTATTGTTAAAGTTAAAGCAACTGATAAAGCTACTGGTAAAGAGCAAGAAATTAAAATCCAAGCTAACGGTGGGTTGTCTGACTCTGATATTGACTCAATGGTTAAAGATGCAGAGGCAAATGCTGAAGCAGATAAAAAGAAAAGAGAACTTATTGAAACAAAAAATAAGGCAGACTCTTTAGTTAACCAAACAGACTCAATGCTTAAAGAATTAGGTGATAAAGTTAGCGAAGAAGATAAAAAATTAGTTGAAACAGCTAAAGAGGAATTAGCTAAGGTTAAGGATTCTGATGATGTTGAAGAAATTAATGCGAAGATTGAAGCATTAAATGAAGTTTCAATGAAACTAGGACAACAAATGTATCAAGCTAGTCAAGCTGAAGCACAATCAGGACAAACTGCTGGTGGTGCAGAGTCTGAAGCAGATGCTAAACCTGAAGAAGATGTAGTTGAAGGTGAAGTTGAAGAGAAATAGAATTTTAATTCATTTTTATTTTTAAAAAAAATTACCCCATGCAAGTATCACACATACGAGAAGGGGTAATTTTTTTAATTTAAAAATGTTTAAAAGTTCTATTTAAATAAATCTGCTTTTTAATTTGCAATTATTTACTCTATGAAAAACAGAGAGAAGGGGCGAAGATGACATTAGCATTTTCCCCATCCGGTCATTCTGATGAGCGGAGCGAAGAAGAATCTCATTGTGCTACTGGATATAAATTCACATTCCACATGCATGAAAAGATTCTTCATTTTGTTCAGAATGACTTTATCTAAACACACACTGCCGCATCCCCAGCCCGTCATTCTGAACGGACACACTTGTGTGGTAGTGAATAATCTCATTGTGCTACTGGATGTAAAGCAACATTACACAAGCATTAATTAATAAGCTAATATGATATTTTTATATCTAACTTCTTGTTTTATCTTGTATTTTATGATATTATTACTTAATTAAATCAATAAAGGATAATTTGTTATTATGGATAAGGTGTTTATATCATTAGAAAAAGCTGAAGAAAAGATTGAATCTTTTCATAAAAGAGCCGAAGAGAATGAGAAAAGGGTTCAAAGCTATGAAGAGATTCTTAATGTTTTTGAGCATGCAAAAGAGAACTATTATTTGGCCATTGAAGAACTTAAAATTGATACTATAAATGGAGGTAAAGTTCAAGATTACGAAAAGGGTTATTTCAATATAATGGTTGAAAGGAATCTAAGCAAAGCTATTACTATAGACTTGTTAGCTCTGAGAAAAGATAGTTTTAGAAAAGAGTTAAAAAAGAGACCTAATGAGTGGGTTTATGATAAATATATGGATGAGGTTTTAGTATTACTTAATGATGCTGTATCTGAAATGATAACTGATTTTGATAATCCTGACAAACAGGATAAGAAGTTCATGGAATTTTATAATTGTGTACATAACTCTGTGTTTTCTCAGGAGGATTTGATGTATAGACAAGACTTTATTTTAAATAATCCTGTTTATATAAATCCTATAAATAGGATGTTTCAGTTACATGATAAAACAATGATTATATTGGAAGAGTTGGATGTTATAGAGCCTTGTTCTCAGAGAGATGTTTGGAAGAAAGCTGATGTTTTAAATAATTGTTTAGAGTGTATGGATGATTATATTGTAAAGAATACAATGTCTTTAGTTGGTGCATTTTCGGAAAATGATTTCTCCGAGCTGGGAGAAAAGGCAGAAAGTGTTTTTCAAGCTACTGCTATTTGTGATGCTACAAATAAACTTGTAATGAAAAAAGCGAAAGATATGTTGGTAAAAGTTTTGACTCCAGTGGTTGAAGAAGCAATGCCAGTTTTGGGAGCTAAAGGTAAAGAAAAAGATGCTACAGTTAATCCTAATATAGGATAATATTTTTTTAATCAAATTATTGTTAATGTTATTTATTAATTTATCATTCTGAAGGGGCTCTCTTGTGTGGTAGTGAAGAATCTACCTGTGCTACTGGATGTAAATTAACATTACACAGGCACGAAAAGATTTTTCGACTCCTTACAGTCGCTCAAAATGACATTAGCATTTTCCCCATCCGGTCATTCTGATGAGCGGAGCGAAGAAGAATCTTCTTGTGATACTGGATATAAATTAAGATTCCACAGGCATGAAAAGATTCTTCACTTTGTTCATAATGACAAAAAAAGAAGACATAATAAAAAAAGCTCGGGGTTATCCGAGCTTTTTTATATTTATAAACTAATTGTCTTAGCTAGCTTTTTTAGATCCTGCTTTTTTAGCTGGCTTCTTTGTAGCTGTGTTAGCTTTTTTCTTAGTTTTAGTCTTTAGTTGTTTAGGTTCTTTGTATTTAACAATACCTTCTTTTTCTCCAGAGACAACTTCCGCATCAATAGTTAAAGATTCTACTTGGTCATTACCTGGTAATTCAAACATTGGATCCAGAAGGAATCTTTCTAAGATTGATCTTAATCCTCTAGCTCCAGTTTTTCTTTCCATAGATTCTTCAGCTATTTTCTCAATAGCATCTTTTGTAAACTTAAGTTTTATATCCTCCATTTGGAATAAGTGTTGATATTGTTTTGTAAGTGCATTTTTAGGCTCTGTTAATATCTTCACTAATGCTTTTTTATCTAAGTCTTCTAGAGTAGCAACAACAGGTATTCTTCCAACAAACTCAGGGATTAATCCGTATTTAAGTAGATCTTCAGAGATTACTTGCTTAAATAGTTCGCTTTCTTTTCTATGTTTTTTACTCTTAACTTTAGCTTCAAATCCAATAGAGCTTTTTTCTGTTCTTTGCTCAATAACTTTATCTAGTCCCGCAAAAGCACCGCCACAGATGAATAAGATATTTGTTGTGTCAACATGCAAAAATTCTTGCTGAGGGTGTTTTCTTCCGCCTTGAGGAGGTATTGATGCAACAGTTCCTTCAATCAATTTTAATAGAGCTTGTTGAACACCTTCTCCAGAAACATCTCTTGTAATTGATGGGTTATCTGATTTTCTTGTAATTTTATCAATTTCATCAATATATACGATACCTCTTTGAGCTTTTTCTACATCATAATCAGCTGCTTGAAGCAGTTTTAGAATTATGTTTTCAACATCTTCACCAACATAACCAGCTTCTGTTAGAGTTGTTGCATCCGCAATAGTAAACGGAACATCAAGCAGTCTAGCTAGTGTTTGAGCAAGTAATGTTTTACCACAACCTGTAGGTCCTAATAAAAGTATGTTAGATTTATGTAGCTCAATCTCATCTTTTTGAGTAGTTATGTGATTTAATCTTTTATAATGGTTATGTACTGCAACAGAAAGAATTTTTTTAGCTTGCTCTTGACCGATAACATATTCATCAAGAGTTTCTTTGATTTTCTTTGGAGAAGGAACTTCTCCATCTTCAGCAATCGCAGTTTTAACTTCTTCATTAATTACATCTGCACATAGCTCAACACACTCATCACAAATGAATACATTAGGCCCAGCTATGATTTTCTTTACTTCGTTTTGACTTTTTCCACAAAATGAGCAGAAGAACTCTTTATCTTTAGCCATATATTTATCTTAAGCAATAAGAATTTAACTATGAAATTCTTAAGCTTATCTCCTTTCTTTAAATTATACAGGTCTTTTTTCAATAACCTTGTCAATTAACCCAAACTTTTTAGCTTCTTCAGCAGACATGAAATTATCTCTGTCTAAAGCATCTTCAATTTCTGATAGTTTTCTACCAGTATGTTTAACATAAATTTTGTTAAGTCTTTTTCTTAGGTTAAGAATCTCTTGAGCCTGAATTTGAATATCACTAGCTTTCCCTTGAGCTCCTCCAGAAGGTTGATGAACCATGATTCTAGAGTTAGGTAGTGAGAATCTTTTACCTTTTGTTCCCGCTGCCATAAGGAGTGAACCCATAGAGCATGCTTGTCCAATACATATAGTGTTAACATCACATTTTATATACTGCATTGTATCATACATTGAAAGCCCTGATGTTACGACTCCTCCTGGGGAGTTGATGTATAGGTAAATATCTTTATCAGGGTTTTCTGACTCTAAAAATAATAATTGAGCACACACAAGGCTCGCAACACTATCATTTACTTCTCCTGTTAGAAAGATAATTCTCTCTTTTAATAATCTTGAAAAAATATCAAATGATCTTTCTCCTTTTGATGTTTGCTCAACAACCATAGGGACTAAATTTGACATAGTAATTGTATCTCCTTTTTTCTTACTGTTTAATATAACTTATAGAGATGAATTTAAAAAAAATCAACAATAAAATCAAAAAAAATATATTGACAAAAGGACTAGTTATATATAAATATTAATGCATATATATGTTAATTTTTATAATGAGGTTTCAAAATGAATAAAGATAAAATTTTTAGATTTGTTACAGGTGTGGTTTTTATCATTTTTATGGTGGCTATTTTTTCTTCATACTTTTCTGCAAAACAAGAGAATAATATTAATGAAGCAGTGCCAGTTGTGAGTGCGGATAAATCACCTATTAAAATTAAGCCAAAAGATGAAGGGGGCATGGATATACCTTTCAGAGAAACAGAAATATACGAATCAGCTTCTAGGGATGTTGATGATACAGAGACATCTAAACTAAAAGATTCTAAAAAAGATTTGAAAATAAAATTTGAAGAAACAGAAGTTAAAACAGAAAAAGATGTTGAAGACTTAGATGATCTTATAAATGTTCTATCAGGAAAAGAAAATAAAAAGATAGAAACTAAAAAAGCAATTAAAAAGATAGTTGAATCAAAACCTTCTCCTTTTGGAATATATAGAGTTCAATTAGGCTCTTTAAGAAGTAGAAATGATGCTGTTAATACTTGGAAAAAGCTAAAGAAAAAATATTCGGGAACTTTAGATGGCTTAAAAGGTCATATAGAGAAAGTAAATACAAGTAGGGGGATTTTTTATAGAGTTCAAACCTCTAAAACCACAAAAACAAGAGCTAGCAAAGTTTGTAATGTTATCAAAAATTGTTTAATAGTAAAGGCAAAGTAGTATGAATAAGGCAAATATTAAAGATATTTTTGAGATATTTAAAAAAGATAATCCTGCTCCAGAGTGTGAGTTGGATTTCGTAAATGATTATACTTTCTTAACAGCTATAATATTATCTGCTCAAGCAACAGATAAAGGAGTTAATAAAGCTACTCCAGATCTTTTTGCTAAAGTAGATAATCCTAAGGCAATGTTGGAATTAGGTATAGATGGTTTAAAAGAGTATATAAAAACAATTGGGCTATATAATAATAAAGCTAAGTCTATTATCAAAATGTCAGAAGACTTAGTGAATAAATTTGAAAGCAAGGTTCCTACTGATAGAAAAGATTTAGAAAGCTTGGCTGGAGTTGGTAGAAAAACAGCTAATGTCTTTCTTAATAGTTATTATCACCAACCTTTTATAGGGGTTGATACACATGTTTCTAGAACTTCTCAAAGATTAGGATTGACAAAAAATGATAAGCCTTTGAAAATCGAAGCAGATCTAGAAAAAGTAATACCTGATGAGTATAAAACATATGCTGGTCATTGGTTGGTTCTACATGGTAGATATGTGTGTAAGGCTAAAAAACCAGATTGTGAAAACTGTAAAATAGCAAAATATTGTGATTTTTTTAAAAGTTCTTAAAAAATAACTTGCATTTTTTTAAAAATTGAGTTATAAGGATAACTCTTAGAACTGTGCGGATGTGGTGAAATTGGTAGACACGCTAGATTTAGGTTCTAGTGCCGCGAGGCGTGGGGGTTCAAGTCCCTTCATCCGCACCATAATATTAAGCGATTTCTTTCGCATAAAAAATTAAGCAGGCTTTGCTGGCTATTTGGACTCAAAGTCTATACTTTATAACTATAAATAAAAAAGAGTGGTTAGCATAAATATGGAAATAAAAAAAACAAAATCATCAGGTCTTAAAAGATCTTACGATGTAAAAGTGTCTGCAAAAGTTATAGCAGAAAAAAAAGAAGAACAATTACTAAAAATTGGTGAAACAGCTAAAGTTGACGGGTTTAGACCTGGTAAAGTTCCTTTAGATGTTCTAAAGAAAAAATACGAAAGTGCTGTAATGGGCGAAGTTCTTGATGCAGTAGTTAATAAAGCAATCTCTGATCTATTCGAAAAAGAAGATATTAGACCAGCTGCTCAACCAAATGTTGAAATTAAAAAATTTGAAGAAAATGAAGATCTTGAAATCTCTGTGGATTTAGAAACTATTCCAGAAGTTAAAGAAATAGACTTTTCTAAAATCTCTATAGTTAAACCAGTAGCTAAAGTTGAAGATAAAACTATAGAAGAAACTCTAACAAATATTGCAAATGCTCATAAAACATCAGAAGCTCTTGATGAAAAAAGAGCTGTTAAAAAAGGTGATATCGTTTCTATAGACTTTGACGGTAAAGTTGATGGAGAAAGAAAACCTGGAATGAAAGCAGAAAAATATGATCTAGAAATAGGTTCAGGAATGTTTATACCTGGATTTGAAGATCAAGTTATTGGGCTTAATATCGGTGATGAAAAAGATATTAAAGTAACTTTCCCAGCTGACTATGCTGCAAAAGATCTTGCAGGTAAAGATGCTGTTTTCGCTGTTAAAGTTCATGAGTTAAAGAAAAAAGTAGTTCCAGCTATTGATGATGAATTAGCTAAGAAAATGCAGTGTAAAGATTTAGAAGAGCTAAAATCTAAAATCAAATCTAGTGTTGAATTAGAATATTCAGAATTAACAGATATGGCTGTTAAAAGAACTATGCTAGATACTCTAGATTCTAAAGTTAAACTTGAATTACCAGAAAGCTTGCTTGAAGGTGAATTTAAAGAAATCTGGAATCGTGTTGAAGAAGATAAAAAACAAAATCCAGAAAGCTCAGAATATAAAGGTAAATCTGATAAAGATTTAGAAAAAGAATACAAAGGTATTGCTGAAAGAAGAGTTAAACTTGGTCTTGTTCTGGCAGATATTGGAAACAAAAACAAAATTACAGTATCTCAAAAAGAAATTAATCAAGCTATTTCTCAAGAAATGCAAAAGTATCCTGGTCAAGAAAAACAAGTTCTTGAATTCTATCAAAAGAATCCAAATGCTATTGCATCTATTCAAGCTCCTTTATTTGAGAAAAAAGTTATGGACTTTGTTCTTGAGTTAGCGAAAGTTGAAGAAAAAGAGATGTCTGTAGATGATATCAAAGCTATAATAGAAAAATAGATTATAAGTTCATTTTATATGATTATTCGAGCCCCAGCTTTTAGCTGGGGTTTTCGCTCATGTACTTTTATGTACACTTCACTCAAAAATAATTCACCTAAAATAAGCTTAAAATCTATTTTTTAATTAGGGGTTTTTTCATAATCTAAAATTTTTTAAAATCTATTTTTTATTGTCATTCTGAACAAAGTGAAGAATATTTTCATGCTTGTGTAATGTTAATTTACATCCAGTAGCACAATGAGATTCTTCTTCGCTCTGCTCATCAGAATGACGGGTTGGGGAAATGATATTGTCATTTTGAGCGAATGCAAGGAGTCGAAAAATCTTTTCATGCTTGTGTAATTCAAGGTTATATAATTAAACTATAAAAAGGTATCTATGATTTTCATTCATAAACTTAATAAAATTGACAAAACATTAATTTTCTTATATATAAATAAATTATGAATATATTAAAAACAAAAGCAGATCTTATTGATTTTATAGAAAATGATGACAAAGCCATTTTTTTAGGAAAATATCCAGAAAAGATTCTATCTATGTATGAAGCTAAGGAAAATGGTTTACCTGTTTTTTTTACTCCAATTTTATTCTTAAATACAGCTAAAAAAGAAGATATAGTTAAGGTGTTAAAAAGTGTTGAGTTTGATGAGGGGAGATTGAGGATTCTTGCCGATAGACAATGGCAATCAGGAATAATACCAAAATCGCAGAGTATTTTTTTTAATGAAGAGAATTGGATAGAGAAAGCATATAAGACTATATCAGAATTTTTTGATAAATATGGTTATGTTGCAATTCTTTCTGTTCCTATGCCTACAAAGTTTGATTATTCTTTTAATTTATTTGTTAATCCAGATAAACTAGTTATTGAATATATGCCTGCAGGTTTTTCTGGAGCGGAATTAAATAAAAATTTAGTGACTCCTTGTGGTATAATAAACTTTAAGACTCATGAATGGGGTAAGTATAGGCTGCAGAGTCACTCATTTCATGAGATAAGTAAAGAAACTAAAGATTTCTATTATTCTTTTATTCCAACATGTTTTCCTTGTATTAGAGGCTTTGATAAATCTGGAGTTAAAAAATGGCTTTTAGATAATAATCATAATAGAATTAATGAAAAAAAGGGACCTATAAGCAAAGCTAAAATACAATATTTAATATCAATAGCCAAAGATATTATTAATAAGGATTTCTATTCTAGAATGAATGCTCCTAGTATTACATTGTTTGGTCAGATATATAAAGGGAAGGTTTATTTCTATGGTTGGATGACCGCAGATGATAATAACTTAATTCCTTATTTTAATAAGCTTTCAAAGAATATAATATAGATAACTATATATAAAAAAAGACTCAGTCGTTGCTGAGTCTTTTCTTCCTTCATAAATCTTTTTATTTATGCAGCTGTAGGCTGTTTTGTTTTTACTCTCATTTTAACTCTACCGAAAGTTAATATATTTGCTACACCTTTGAACATATTCTCAATGAATTCCATGATAGTTTTTAACATATTGTCCATTCTTTTTTGCTCTTCTTTTAATTCTTCGAATTTTTTAGCTTTTTCTGTTAGTTTTTTTGTGCTGTCTTTCATTTCTTCTTTAGCATTTTTATACATATCAGTTAAGCTGTCTTTTTCTTTTTGTGATGTTAATAGACCTTTAGATCTTTTGTTTCTAGTTGCATTTTTAGCTTCATCAAACCTCTCATCAATCTTAGAAATTAATGTATTCATTTTTTTCTTATCTTTTGCTCTAGATTTGATGTCATCTCTATCACCTATACCATAATTGTTAATTACTTTGTTAAGTTTAGTTATATTTGAGGAGATTTCATCAAAAGCAGGTTTATGAGCACCTTTAACTTCAGCATTATGAGCTTTTTCCAGTGCATTTTCTTTAACTTCAAATGCTTTATTAGCACTTTTTTCTGAAACCCCTTTGATAAACCCTTTAAGTTCACCTAGTTTATCACCTATACCTAAGTTGATTCCTGAGCAACTACTGTTAGTTTGTTGATTTTTAACTGCTTTATTTTCCTTTGCTTTCTTGCCTGTAATTGCAAGAGCTATTTGTTCTTTAAATTCTTTATTGCTAGGGTGATTCATTATAATTTTAATGTCTTCATTAGAAAACCCTGACTCTTCTATAATTTTTGCAATATCTTCTCTCATCTCTTTAGGAGTCCTAGAGCTTGATATGATTTCATTAATTGTAGCCTTAAGAGCATTAACCTTTTGAATTCTAGTTTGCATACTTTTTGAAAGCATTCTCTTTGTTGCTTCAGCATTTGATTGACCTGTATTACTATTTACAGAATCTGTAGTTTCATTTGTTGTTTCAACTTCTTTTGTCATTTTTTACCTCCAAAAAATTTTGTATAGATGTTTCCTATCTATAGATATACTTATACCATGTTTTTAGGTAAAAGTCAAATCAAACTCAATATTTATTGTATTTTTATTAATAAAAAGTTGTGTTTATTTGTTATTTTATTACGATAAAGTGCTTTTTAAACGGAAAAAGTTCGATTTATAGTTTTTTTTAAGTTTTTAGCTTGATAAACAGGTGATTATTGCTTTTTTTTGCTAATATTTTGCTTAAAACTTAAGCGAAATTTTTGGTTTTTGTGCGATTCTACACTATAAAAAACGAATCGCTTATATTATCTAACAATTTAATTTACTGAAATAAGTATATTGCCTAAATATCTATCTAAAGGCTTTTTTTATCATAAATTTTTAACTAATAGCTATTAAGACTTATTCTTAAGTTGACCGCAGGCTGCAGAAATATCATTGCCTCTTGGAGTCCTGATAGGGCAAATGTATCCTGCTCTTGTTAATATATCAGAGAATCTTTTCATAGCTTCTGGAGAAGATCTCTTAAAAGATGAGCCCTCCCATTCATTGAAGCCTATAAGATTAATTTTCGCAGGGATTCCTTTCAATAGCTTAATTAAGTCTAAAGCATCTTGCTTTGTATCATTAAGTCCATCTATCATGATATATTCAAAAGTTACTCTTCTAGAGTTTGATAAGTTTGGATATTTTCTAATCTCTGCCATAAGCTTTTTAATAGGAAAAGCTTTGTTTATAGGCATTATTTTACTTCTTTTTTCGTCATTAACAGCATGTAAGGATATAGCTAATTTAACATCTGTATCAATTCCAAGAGAAACAATCTTATTTGCTATTCCGCAAGTAGATACGGTAATTCTTCTTTTTGATATAGATAAACCTTCTCCATCAGACATTATGTTTAGAGCTTTAACTAAGTTGTCGTAGTTATTTAAAGGTTCTCCTTGTCCCATCATAACAATGTTAGAAAATTTTCTTGTCTCTAATAGTTTTCCCCACTCTTGAACATAGTCTCTACAATGAACTACTTGAGCTATTATTTCAGGTGTGGTTAGGTTTCTAGTAAAATCTTGAGTTGCTGTACAACAAAACTTGCAGCCCATTTTGCATCCTACTTGAGATGATACACATAAAGCTCCGCCTCTGTTTCCTTCAGGAATGAAAACACATTCTACAGAATTGCCATCTTCAGTCTCTAATAACCACTTTACAGTGCCGTCAATAGATTTTTGCTCATTAAGGACTTTTAATCGTTTTATTTCATATCTGTCTTCTAGTGTTTTTTGTAGTTTTTTAGATATATTGGTCATATCTAAAAAATTTCTAGCTCCATGGTGGTATATCCAAGAGTAAATTTGTTTTACTTGATATTTTTTTACATCTAGTTCTTCATTTAATAAGTTGAATAATTCATCGTAAGATAAACCTAAGAGATTTTTTTTCATTATTTTACCTTACATCTTCTAGATATGTCTGTATATGCTGACATTGTTCCTCTTAATGAGAAAGTATCTTTGGTATATGTTCCTCTTGAAGAATGTCCCTCTATAGTCATTTTTGAGCCTCTTTGAATTGCTTCTGCAATTTCATTATCAGTTCTTTCATCTTTAGCCCAAGCAGTATCTTTATCTGTAAACAACTTCCATCTTTTATTATCTATTTTTAAAGTTACTTCACTATTAGCTTTGAAAGAGTATCCTGTTTTAAAACTAAAAACATTTTTAGAATTATCTCCTGGGCGATGAGTTAGCATAGCTATGATATCACCTCTATAAGTATATTTACCTACGGATGATTTTGGAGTGGATGCCATGTAACAAACTCTACCACTTTCTTCGGTGAAAGTATAAGATTCCCAATCTCCATGAGCATCAATTAATGTTGGCTCTGATGCAAATGCTGAGTTTGTTATAGTAATTAACACTAATAAAGCTAATATTTTTTTCATTTTATACATTCCTTAATATTTATTATATTCAAGTAAGTATATAGACTATTTTTTAATTTTTTTCAAGACAATATTTTATAAATATAGCCACAATAAAGCTTGTGGCTATAAATTTTAATTAGGCATGTTTTTTAGCGAAGGCTCTGAGCTTCCTAGATTCCAAGATTCGCTATCCCATGCTCCATATGTTGAGCCCGTTTGTATTGTAGATATTTGTGAGGCATTACAGACTGTCGCTACACTTTGAACCTCATCACAATATCCTCCTTCATTTGCAGGAGACACTGATGAGTATCCAGCCAAGCTTCCTACATTTACAGAGCCACTAACTGTCCCAATTCCATAACTGTTAGTTATTTTTGAGAAAGAAACTCCAACTAATCTTCCAACTCCACTAATACCTGTTACATTTCCTGTTGCATAACTATTTGTTAAGAAGCCTAATGATGTAAGGTTTCCGACTAATCCTCCAATTCTTTGAGATGCTCCGCTTACATTACCAGTAGCATAACTGTTTAATACTTTATAACCATAACCAGCTAGTCCTCCAACATAAGAGTTTTGTCCTGTTACTTTAGCAGTTGAATAACAGTTCTCAATATTTGATTGACCATAGCCTATTAGGCCTCCGACTAAATCACTTGTCCCGTTAACTGTTCCAGAGGAATAAGAATTTTTGACTGTATAGCCAGTTAAGCTGCCTCCAAGAAGTCCTCCAACATGAGTCGATTTACCAATCACATTTACATCTGCATAACATTGAGAAACATTAGAAGCTGATCCAGATAGCCCTCCAACATGTTTGGAGTTGCCTGTTATATTTCCTGTAACACTATTATTATGTAATGTTGAGTAAGAGGCACTACCAATTAAACCACCAACATTTTCGTTGCCTGTAACAGTTATATTTAATATTGATAGGTTTGATATGTATGATCCTCTAGCTTTCCCTAAAAATCCTTGTTGATTTGAAGAAGGTCTATTAATATAAATGTTCTTTATATAATGCCCTTGTCCATTAAAGTTCCCTAAGAATATATTTGATTCATTTACTCCTATAGGATTCCAACCTTTAGAGTCATCTGCTGATGATAGGTTGCCATCGCCATCCCAATCAACAGAAGTTTTGTCTCCAAAATCCACATCTGCATTTAATTTATAATTTGCTGACATTGATTCATATGTTTGTAATTGAGATAGGCATAGTAATTGTTTTTCTGCTAATTTGCTATTCCCATTTTCCCCACCAATTACATAAGAGTTCCCATCGTAATATATATTCTCTAGAGGATTGGATGAGTCGCAAGCTGATGGTATGTTATCGAAAGCTATTTTACTATCTATATTACCAGCAACTTCCCACTCTAATTTAGGATTTATATCATTTAAATCTTCCCATAGCTTGTCTTCCCATAAACTAATACTTCCTTTGTTTCTGATTAAATTTGCATTTTCACTATTGCAAATTGTTATTGTAGATTCATCATGATATTCACACAGATTATTTTCATTGTTTATGTTTATATCTCCGCCTCCAACAAGTCCTCCTTTAAGCGAAGAAGCACTAACACTTGCTGTGGAATAACTGTTTTTAATAGCAAGATTTGAAGCCGATTTACCGACAAGCCCTCCCACATAAGAGGATCCAGAAATATTGCCAGCAGAGTAAGAGTTATTAATATAAGAAGGGGCTTTCCCTCCAACTATTCCCCCAACTTCAGAAGTTCCTATCACTTGAGCATCTGTATAACAATTATTTATATATGAATATGAAGCATCTCCTAAGATTCCTCCAATATAATGAGTTCCTCTTACTTCTCCTTTTACATAACTATTAGAAACAAATGATATATGTCCTCCAAGTCCTCCAACATTATCTTTACCCTTTATGTAAGCATTTTTTAGTCCAATATCATATATTTTTCCTAAATCTGAATACCCTATAAATCCTTGATAATCAGATGATGGCCTGTTTATATATAGATTAGATATTGTTTTACCGTTACCTAATATTTTCCCTTTAAATTTATTTGTTGGGTTCCCAATAGGAGTCCAGCCTTCGTTATCGTTATTATCTCCTGCTGTTCCACTATTATCCCAATCTACATTGCTCTCATTTGAGTCAAAAGAAATGCTTTTAGTCAATTGGAAAGTTCCATTTAATATTCTTTCTCCAATCGCTGAATCACTTTGATATTTGGATATATGTAATAAGTCTTTATCGCTAGAAAGTAAATATTCTTGATGAGAATTACATAATATAGCATGTCCTCCAGCATCTATAGGGTTATCACATGTAGATGAAACAGTGATATCAATATGCTTTGTTGCTTCTTGAGTATTTCCTGCTGCTGCAAATATGCTTAAGTGAGTCTCTCCAGTTTCATCGCTAATTGCTCTTGATATAGAGATTTTTCTATTAATTCCAGTCCCTGATATAATCACATTATCTTTTGCAATAATATTTTCATTGCTTAATTTGAAATATAGACTTACTTCGTCTGGGTTTATATCTCCTGAAGCTGTTATTGAAAAATCAATTTCTTTATTTGTATCGCTTTGATCTATAACAATATCATCAATGTTTATTTTAACATTGCCAACTGCTTCTGCAACAACACTGCCGTCAAAAGGTATATTGGAGTTAGAGTCTATAAGTCCAGTTAAAGATGTAAAGTAGTAATAATCTCTAGCGATGCTTGTGTTCATGCCACATATAAAAGATGTAATTAGTATTACTGTGTATAATATAGTTTTTTGGAATTTTCTCTGCATATTTATCTCCTTTTTCATATATTAATAATATATATAGTATATATTTTATATGTATGTCAATATATAGTTTTTTATCTTGCATAAAAATAAGTTTATCTATATGATGAGCTGAAATAATATTTTAATATGTTTAATATCTAAGAGGTTAAATAAATGAAAGTTTTTTTAAAAAGCTTAATAATGCTTGTTTTTGTGTTGTGTAGTAATATGAGCTTTGCTGTAGAAGAATTAAAAGAGATAAGTGAAAATAAGTTCTCTAAAGTTGAGAAATACTATAATCAAAAATTATCACAAAAAGACTTATATCAATATGGATATAATGAGCTTATTAAAAGAGGAAATTATGTGTCATCAGGGGGAGTTCAAGATGACTATGTGTTAGGAAGTGGTGATGAAATAAGTGTTTCTTTAACTGGTGGCAAAAATATGACTTATGAAGTAACTGTTAATAAGCATGGTAAAGTTATATTTGAAGGTTTGTTGCCAATAGATGCTGCTGGTTTAAAACTGTATGAATTCAAAGATTTATTACAGGCTCGTGTTTCTAAGATGTATCTAAATACAAAAAGTTATGTTAGCTTAAATAAAATTCGTTTAATCAATGCTACTATTTTGGGAGAGGTGGCAAAACCTGGTGCATATACTCTTAATGCTATGTCTAAACTTAGTGATCTTATATCTATGGCTGGGGGTATAAAGAAAACAGGTAGTCTTAGAAAAATTATAGTAATAAATAACGGAGAGAAAAAGGTTATTGATTTATATGAAATGTTTGCAGGTAATGATAACTTTGAAGATGTTTATTTAAAGCATTCTACTAGGGTTATGATACCAACAATAAGTGAGACGGTAGCAGTTATAGGAAGTCTTCAAAAAGAATCTATATTTGAGAGTTCTGGTAATGATGAATTAATAAGAGTTATAGCAGGAATTGATAAAAATGTAAGTGTTAATAAAACTAAATTTGGTAAGGGAAACTTGATTATAGTATCTGATTCTAAATCCTCATCTGAAGTCGTTGAGATGATTAATTCAAATTCTAGCAGATTTTTATCTATTAATAAAAGCAAATATTTATCAGAGCTAATGAAGGAAATAGACTTGGATTATAAAAAGAACATGTATCCTTTCATTGGCATTATTGAAAGATTTAATGATAAAAATCTAACAGCTAATAAAATTATGTTTAATCCTGCTCTTGTTCTGTCTAAAAATAGAGAGGTTATTCTAAAACAAGGCGATAAAATAACTCTATTAACTAAGCAAGATATTGAAAGTTTTCAAAAAGAAGAAAAAGAAGATTTAAATGATATAGTTCTAAAGCATTATGATTTATTGGCTAATAACTCGGTATCTTTATATGGAGAGGTTTCTCAAGAAGGTTTATATCCTGTTTATGATAATGTTAAGGTTACAGACTTAATTGGACTTTCAGGAGGTGTTTTGCCTTCTGCAAATAATCAGAAAATAGAGGTTACAAAAACAAAATATGATAGAATAGATAAAAAGCAATTATCATTTAACGATCTAAAAGAAAAATACATTAGAGTTACCAGAGGTGATTCTGTAGTTGTTAAAGCTAAATTTGATTTAGTAAATGATGCTGGTGTTTACATATCTGGAGAGGTTAAATATCCTGGGAAATATAGCTTTGTTCGAGGAGAGAAACTTTCTAGTTTAATTGCTAGAGCAGGAGGTTTAACAGAAGAGTCTTATGCTTACGGGACTGTTTATTCTAGAGAAAGTGCTAGGATTAAAGAGAAAGAAAAATACAAGCAGGCAGTAAGAAACTTAGAAAGAAGTTTAGCAGAATATATTGCATCAAATGAAGATGTAAATACAAATCATATAAAATATTCTCAGAGTTTAATAGAGGAAATTAAAGCAATTAAGCCTTTAGGCAGAATAGTTGTTGAGGCAAATCCTGATGCTTTGGCTACTTCTCCAGAAAAAGATATACTACTTCAAGAAGGTGATAAAGTATATGTGCCTAAAAGGAGTTTAACTGTTCATGTGATGGGAGAGGTTTTAAATCCATCAAATCTGAAATTTGAAACAGGTAAGAAATCTAGAGATTATATCAAAGAAGCTGGTGGCTATAGCTATTATGCGGATAAGGGTAGAGGTTTTATACTATTCCCTGATGGTAGCTCTAAACCTATAAAAGAGAGTTCGTGGGATTTTGCAGAAACATCTGTTCCTGAAGGCTCTACAATTATAGTTCCTAGAGATCCAGATCCATATAACTTTATGGAAAGCTCTACATTCATAACAAATGTATTAAGTCAAATTGCAATTACAACTGCAGCAATTTCAGATATAAAAGATTAATTAAATATATTCTTGCAAGAATAGTATTTATTTGTTAAATTTATCGAATGTTAAAAAAGATTAATTACTCTCATTTGCAAATGCAATTATTATTGCTAGCAATCACTATATACTCTATATGGGGGCAACCAACTCCAGAAAGTTTAGGTGTGGTTGAAATAGTTATTGCCATATTGCTAGTTATATCAATTGGAACATTCAATTTTCTTGGAGTTTTAACATTAAGACCTTTATTTGAAAAAAAACGAGAAGCTTTTGAAAAGGTTGGTAGTGTAGCTTTATCATTTTTATTCATAATTCCATTTGTTAATGGGCTTATAAGAGGGCATAGTTTATCTTTGATTATACGAGATGCTATACCGTTGCTTTATTCTTTTATACCTGTGTTTATGTATTCAAAAATATCTAATAGAGATACCTCTAGACTTTATTTAGTTGGTGTTTTTGCTGGAGTTTGTTTGGCTTTAAGGTTCTTGATTATATCGGGGTTTTCTTGGGAGCTATTGGGGGAGTTTGGATTTTATGATAACAATATGTATTTAGCAATTTCTCCATTTATATTGTTTGCAACATTATTTATGTTTTTAGATTTTTTTGAGGTTAAAAGTTTAATAAAAAAAGGCTTAACAATTTTCTATTCTACAATTTGTTTTGGAGCGATGATGGCAACTTCTCAAAGAGCCTCAATTGGTTCAGCTGTTGTTTTCTCAAGTTTATATGTAGTTAATAAATCAAGAAAAAATATATTATATGTTGTATCTGCATTGGGTATATTTGCTTTAATGTATTTCTACTTTGGAGAATATATAGATACCTCACTTAATATGTTAATTGAAAAAACTAGAGCTGTTGGCAGTAATTCAAGAATTGAAGAGTTCTATGCTGTAATTAGCGAAATTAAAAATAGTGTAGCAGATATATTATTCGGTAAAGGTTGGGGGTATAAGTTTCAATCACCAGCTATTGTTGATACAAAGGTAGGTTTTACTCATTGTATGTTTACTTACTTTGTTTTAAAAACAGGTTTGTTAGGAACTTTCTTATACTCTTCATATTTAGCTTTAATATTTATAAAGGTCTTTACAAATAATAAAAATATTAATTTTATTTCTTATTCTTGTTTAGCACCTATTCTTATCTCTATGACATTATATACGGGGTATAAATATTTTGACTTTGGTTGTCTATTATTAATTATGCTATCAACAAAAGTAATTCCTTCGACCGTTTCTCAGAAAAGACAAGATATAATTAATAAATTCAATGAAGCAAAAATTGATAATCCTGTTCTTGATAGTAGTATTATAATGCAAAAAGCATTAGGGGTAAGTAGAACAATGCTTTTTGTGGATGGGGCTAGAGCTCTATCTCATAGAGATGAGTTAGCTATAAATAAACTGGTTAAAAGAAGATTAAATAATGAGCCTATTGCTAGAATTGAAAAAAGTAAAGAATTTTGGGGGCTAGAGTTTGGTTTGAATAAGAATACTCTTGTGCCTAGACCAGATAGCGAAAGTGTTGTTGAAAGTATATTAGAAAACTTTGATGATAATGACGAGCTTAGAGTATTAGATTTAGGAACAGGTAGTGGCTGCTTGTTATTATCTATTTTGCATGAATTTAAGAATGCTACAGGTGTTGGTGTTGATTTATCAGCTGGAGCTCTTAGGCAGGCAAGACAAAATGCTAACTCTTTAAAATTGAAGGACAGATGTAAGTTTATAAAAAGCAACTGGTTTGATAATGTTCATGGAGAATTCGATATAATAATATCAAACCCTCCTTATGTTAAAAGAGATGAAAAACTATCAAAAGAAGTTTATAATTATGATCCTCATTTGGCATTGTTTGCTGAAAATGAAGGGCTAAACTGTTATGAAGAAATTTCTAAAGAAGTTTGTAAATACATGAAACCTCAAGGGAAGCTATTCCTAGAGATAGGAGTAGGGCAAAAAACAAAAGTTTCTTGCTTTATGAAAAAAGCTGGTCTAAGATATTTAGGACAGAAAAAAGATCTAAGAGGTAAAATAAGATGTATAGTTTTTCAAAAACCTTAATTTTAATATTTTTAATGTTTGTTAGTGCTTGTTCGTCAACAGCCATGATTAAGTTAAATAAGTGCCCTGAAATATCTATTATATCTGATGGTTATAAAGTTAATAAGTTAGATGAAAATACAGGTGAGGCTTTGTATAAAGCAATCATTACAAAACCTTTTGCAGAGTGTCATTTAACAGAGTATCAAGAATTAGAAATTGAAGGTACTTTTCAGTTGCATATTTCTTTAGATAAAAAAACGGCTAATAATATTCCAATTCACTATTTTATCTCTGTATTAGATGATAATAATAAAATTATACTGAAAAGTAATTATGTTGAGAATATAAATATAGAAAATGAATCTTCTTATAAATTTGAGGTGTTAAATTTTAAAGAGAAGATTAGAGTTAATAATTTAGATGTTTTAGGGAAATATAAAGTTTTATTAAGCTTTCAGTTAACTAAAGAAGAATTGTTAAATAATAGAAAAAGTATAAATCCATATGAATAAGGAGTAAGTAAATGGTAAAAAAGAAAGCAGAAAATAATGAAACAATAAAAATGTCAATAATAGGGCAATACTTGAAGGATCTATCTTTCGAGAGTCCTAATGCTCCTGATATTTTCCAAAATAAGTCAGTACCAAATGTTGATGTTAATATAAATATAGTTATTAATAAAAGCGGCTCAGCAAAAAATATATACGAATCGTCTTTAAAGGTAAAGGCTACTCTTACACAAGAAGAGAAAACTTCATTTATCGTAGAGGTTGATTATGCGGCTCTTGTAGAGATTGTTTCTGATAATGAAGATGCTATAAAGGCTGTGTTAGTAAAAGAAGTACCTAAAATTTTATTTCCTTATGTAAGGCAAATTATTTCTTCAATAAGTGTTCAAGGAGGCTTCCCTCCATTGAATATTGCCCCTGTAAATTTTGAGGAATTGAAATAAAAATAAATAATATTTTCAATGACTTAGGTTGTTTTAATAAAAAAAGCAAAAAAAAGAGTTGAAAATAGGGGGTTTTTATAGTATATTACTATTCATAGAGAGGTAATTATTCTTCTCTTATATTTTGAGACTTCGGTCTCTAAATATTTCCTCCCCGAACTTAGGCCGTGAAATTTTCACGGTCTTTTTTTTATTTGTTTTCTTTAATAAAACATGATATCGGACGGAAGAAATGGAGTATATTGTTAATGCTAGAAAAACTTTAGAAGAAAGACCAGTTACAGAAACTAGTCAATCTTTAACAGATGTTGTTGAAACTATCAATCAACTTAATTAAAATTCCTCTTTAACTAGAGTGTAAGTTAAGAAATCTTTATCATTGGAAGCAATTATTTTGCTTCCATTTTTATTTATTTCGATTATATCCCCATTATTAGGAGCAAGTATTTCAAAAGTATTACCTTTATAATATTCTAAATCACTATTTACTTCTTCGGCTAATCTTTTGAGAGATTCTCTATGTTTTTTTTCTCCGTGCATAGTTATAAAACTTTTTAACTCAGTTTTAGATATATCTGTCAAAAATTCTTTTAATTCTCCGCCTAGTCCATGTCCTGATGCATGAATATCGTACATAGGTGGTGTATAAACTTTCTCAACTGTTTCCCCAATCCTTTTAAGCATAGGATATACGAAATCTTCATTGCCAGGAATGACAGAAGCTGAATCTAGGACTATATCATATCCTTTGAATGTAAATTTTTTATGATCTTCTTTTGAAGCAAGAGTCATAGCTGCACCATCTTCTGCTTGAGTTCCTGTTAGCATTATTAACTGTTCTTCAACCGGTATGTCTTCTAGATTAACAAATTTACCATTAATTATAGTTTCATCTATATCAATTTTTATATCAAATCTATTTTCGATACTCTTTACAATTTCTTGTTTCATGTTTTTGACAGTAGCCTCCATAGATCTTCCGAAGTATATAAGCTTCCTATTGTTTTTATGAGCTAGATACACAAATATTGCAAGTCTTTGATCATTTGTTGCCATTGTTGTTGCTACAACTCTGTTTTTAGGGTGTTTGTTGATAATATATTGAATATTATCCATAATTTTCATTTCAGTAGAGTTTCTGCCTTTAGATTCTGCTCTGGTGGATTCCATGAAGCAAGCAGATATTTTATTCTTACCCATGTCTTGTATGATAGATCTTGCATAACCTGGCTCTATAAGAACTGTAGTATCTGTTTTAAAATCTATTTGGAAACATACTCTAATAGGTTCTTCATCATCTCTATCTTTTGCCGTATATAGAAAACCTCCGCTACCACTTACAGAATGACTAACTGGATACCAATCAATATTTAGATAATCATTAATTTTTATTTTACAGCTTTTTTCTCTTTTAGGATCTATTTCTTTGTATCTTATACTATCTGGAGCTTCTAGAGCTTCTAGCATTCCCTCTATTAAAGAGATGGTTCTACGAGTTGCATAAACAACAGGTAATCTATAACCTTCCTTGGCTAAAATTGCTATAGCACCTATATGGTCTAAATGACCATGAGTTAATAATATTGCTTGAGCCTCTTTAGGATTTCTATCTTGATCTTCATGTTTTGATAAATACTCTGTAACATCTGGATAAAAATAATCTGGATCATCAGCTTTTTTTCTATCAGCAAAGCTTACTCCTAGCTCTTGGATAAGATAAATATGTTTGTTGTGCCCTTGTTCATCTTTATAATTAAACTCAACCACATGGCTGTTCGCTCCAACTTCGTTATTGCCTCCAGCAATCCACCACTTAAAATAGCTCATTTTTCTAACCTTTTCTTAATCGTTATATTAATTCTAACCTAAAATAAAACCTTGCTTTTTGCAAGATAAAGTTTTATATAAAAATTATTATGATTAAAAAATTAGAAAATGTAAAAAGCTGGATATTTGATTTAGATGAGACTCTATATAGACCAGATAGTAAAATAGCTAATCAAGTTTCAGATAAAATAACTGAGTTCCTAATGCTAGAATATGGTTGGGAAAAAGATATCGCTGTAGATATAAAAAAGAAATATTACTATGAGTATGGATCAACACTACAAGGATTAATAAAAGAGGGTAAGCTTGAAGATGCTAAAAAGTTTGAGACTTTTTGCCATGATGTAGATATATCTCGTTTAGAACAAAATAAAGCATTAGACAAAGCTTTAAAAAAGTTACAAGGTAAGAAATATATTTTAACAACCTCTCAAAGTGTATATGCAGAAAAAGTTTTAGATGCTCTTGGTATATTAAATCACTTTGAATTAATATGGGGTCTTGAGGAAACTGATTTTATTGCAAAGCCTGATGTTCATCCATATAAAAAGCTAATAACTGAAGCTGAGTTGGATATTGATAAGACAGCTATGTTTGAGGATAGTTATGTTAATATTACAAAGGCGAAAGAGATAGGTCTAAAAACTGTTTGGATTGATAACGGTGCTACTTTGGAGTCAAACACAAAATATGTTAGAGAAGTTGATAGTTCTTTAATAGATGTTAGAACAGATGATATTGTTGAAACAATTAATGATATTGCAGACTATCAAAATAAATTTTAAATTAATTAAGGTGCGGTTTTTAAATTGTTATTTTAAAGATAATTCTAATACTTAGTTAATGCTCAAAGTTATAAAAAAAACACCCCAAAGGGGTGTTTTTTTATGGTGCGATCGGAGAGACTTGAACTCTCACCCTTTTATCAAGGACAACGACCTCAACGTTGCGCGTCTACCAATTCCGCCACGACCGCTATGTCATGGCATTATACATAATATTCAAGAAAAAGCAATATTTATTGCTCTTTATCTAATAAATAATATCCTCGTCCCCAATCGGTTTCTATGAAGCTTTCTCCTCCGCTGATTTTTTCAATCTTTCTCCTTAACTTACAAATAAATACATCGATTATCTTTGCTTCAGGTTCATCATTTCCGGAATATAAGTGATTTAGAAATCTCTCTTTATTTAAAGTACTTCCTTTTTTCAAGAATAAAAACTCTAATATCATATATTCCTTTTTTGTAAGAGATATTGCTGATCCTTTAAAATAAGCTTTTTGTTCAGATAGATTTATTTCTAGATCTCCAGATTTAATCTTATTTTGAGCATATCCATTAGCTCTTCTAATAATTGCTTTAATTCTAGCTAGAAATTCTTGATTGTCAAATGGCTCAACAATAAAGTCATCTGCACCTTTTCGTAAAGCACTTATTCTCTTTGACATGTTTTCTGTTTTTGAAATCGCAAGAACAGGAGTCTTGATGTTATCGTTTCTTAATTCCTCTATTAAATGGTCTCCATCCATAGAGTCTAGCATTTGTTCTATAATTATTAAATTGTATTCATATAGTTTGCACAGTTCTAGCATCTCTGTTTTAGAGCCACATGTATCTATAATTATTTCTTTGCTGTTTAATAAATTTTTAATTTTGTCTATAGTGGCTTGATAGTTTTCAACTAGCAGTACTCTCATAACTTTACATTTCCTTCCCCTTAGAAATTTAGTGTTATTTATTATCTTTTAAATAAAAAGAGTTAATAATAGGTTAATATTACTAACTCTTTAGCTGTGTTATTTTTTCGCAATTGCTGCTTCCAGATCTTCAGAAGAACATAGTCCTGATGTAACTGGGCTTGTAGGAACAATTTCATCTTGTTTTCGGTGAGTCTTTGTTCTAACTGCTTCAATTGTAGGTGTTGTGGTTCTTATTAACTTAACAATAACCTCATCCTTCATTTCTGGATAGTTTTTGATTAACCATGCAATCGCATTTGGCTTATCTTCTCTTTTTGAGATAGGTATATATTTAATACCTTTTGTTCTCTTTGATACCTCTGGGATATCTTTTCTAGCAAGCTTTCTTTTTAATTGCTCTTTTGGATCAGCTTCACATCTTTTGATTTCTTCTTTTGTTAGAAGTTCATCTTTGATTGGGCTTTCACCAATAACTTTAGGTATTTCTCCGTCTGCAATAGCTTTTACTTGTAGCCAGTGAATTCCACAGAACCTACCAATTTGTTTGAAAGTTAAGCTTGTGTTATCAATTAGCCATGTCGCTGTAGCTTGAGGCATAGATATTTTGTTTTTCATACTCTTCTCCTTTATATTTTTTCTAAAATATTACCCCCTTTTTTGGGGGCAAATATAAAAAAATACTTTCATTTTTTTATTTATTAATGTTAATATCATATAAAGAAATAATAATCAAGTTTTTTTTAAAGGGAGAGTTATGCCAGAGCTACCAGAAGTTGAAATAATATCCAGTGGATTGAGGAAATATATAGTAAATAGAAAAATATTAGATGTTAAAATATTTAATTATAAGTTGAGACGAAATATCAATGATAGCTTTATAAATGATGTGAAAAACACTACTATTAAATCAATTAAACGAAGAGCTAAATATATAATTATTGAGTTATCTAATGGTAAGTCAATACTATGCCATTTGGGTATGACGGGTCAATTAACTTTAAATGAGAATTTAGATGAAAACAACTTAAAGAAACATACTCATGTTATAATTAAGTTAGATTCTCATATGTCTATTATATATAATGATGTTCGTAGGTTTGGGTTAATGATAAGTTTAGATAGTAGAGATGTTGATAATCATGATTTAATATCACATATAGGTATAGAGCCTCTAAGTGATGAATTTGATGGTGAAGTTTTGTTTAAATTATTAAGTAATAAAACTGGTAATATTAAAGCAGCTTTATTAAATCAAAAAATAGTTTGTGGTATTGGTAATATATATGCTTGTGAGGCTCTTTTTTATGCTAATATTTCTCCTCTCCGTAAAGCTAACTCTCTATCTTCAAAGGAAGCAGATTCCTTAGCGAAACACACAAAGAGAATATTGAAAGAGTCTATAGAAGCAGGAGGCTCAACTTTAAGAGATTATGTTCAAAGCGATGGCTCTATGGGAGGTTTTCAAAATAACTTTGCTGTCTATGGTAGAGCAGGTGAAAAGTGTATTGTTTGTGATGATGTAATTAAAAATATTAAGCAGGGAGGGAGATCAACTTTCTACTGTTCTAAATGCCAAAAATAGATTTTATATTATTTTTTTAGAAAGATATTTATAAACTACTATTATGAAATTCATTTATTTTTAAATATATTTCTGTGTAAATAAAAAAAACACCCAAAAGGGTGTTTTTTTATGGTGCCTCGAGCGAGACTCGAACTCGCACAACCAGAGGTCGGCAGATTTTGAATCTGCTGCGTCTACCAATTCCGCCACCGAGGCATTTCAAAATCAAAAAAAATATATGATAAATATGACTAAAAGTCAAGAAAATTAATTTCTAACATTTATTAAAGAGAAATCATTAAATGAGTTCGGTGTATCTTGTTGTGAATCAATAGCTTTTGCTTTTTTAAATTCATAATCCGCAATTTTTTGCAAAGCTTGAGCTCGAGAAGTGTTTTCTGTCAGAGGAATGCATAGTTCAGCAGATAACTTTGCTATTAAAGCTTGCTCAAAGAATGGAGGGAATGAACTCTCATCTGGTGAGAATATATATGTTAAGTTAAGTTCATCAGCATTTGCATGTATTTGATCTCCTGCAATTCTGTAGTAAATGCCTTGACCTCTATCACCAACTCCAGCAGAAAGAGCTCTTAAAAAATCAGAGGGCAATTGAAATGATGAGTCGTAATCTGCTATAGGATTTTGTTGCAATCTCGCTAGAGATGTTTGTTTAGTGGCGAAAGACCATGGATGAGAAGATAATATTGCTCTTTTTACTATAGGATACAAAGTGTTCACTATTTCCGCTTCAGCAGTGTTATCGTTAAATGAATTGATTGGCATAGCTCCAACTTTTATAAGAGCAGCAGAAGCTATAGATACTTGAGATAATGCCATTGTTTAGTTCCTTTCTTTTTAATATAAAAAAAGCCCATGTTTTTACATGGGCATAGTTGTTCTTATTTCAATTATTGATTTATAGGACATTTTTCCTATTTTGTCAAGTTTTAATTTGCATTATTGTTCTCGTAGCTCTTGCAAAATGCATAGTTATGGTTTATATAGTCTATAAAACAAAGAAAGCGAAGCAATATGATTAGAGTTAAAAATTTATTGTTTATTAGATATGAATTTAAAATGATATATAATAAGAAGGAAAATATATATGCCTAATATTGCTACGATGTATGATATAAGAACTAAAAATATATCTTATGACAAAAAAGCTTTTTTAGATTTAGTTAAAGGTGATGTGTTAGAAGTTGGAAGTGGAACTGGTCGT
>JAOXRX010000035.1 GCA_025800285.1 Alphaproteobacteria bacterium | reverse complement strand
TGAAGTTGGTAATGGAAATGAATATCCAAGACTCCTTTACAAACCGACAGAAGATCCGTCAAGAGTCTTTCGCGATGTGATGAAATATGTTAATGCAAATAACGATCTCCAAGGTGGAACACTTCTGAATATTACAAATTTCAAAGAATTGTATCCATTCATTTATTTTGATTTGACAAAACATAAAACAGATATAAAAGATGGAGTTACAAAACTAGCATTTCACTATGAGCTATCAGGAGTTACAGCGACAGATTATATTATTCATGGAATTGTACTTCATGAACAAGAAGGAGAAATAGAAAAAAAAGGTGGAAAACTTTTGTTGAGACGTTAAATACTTTTTACATAATTATATTAAATTTAATATAATTATTAAAATAAAATATGACAACTTATTTTGAATATGGAGTAAATTTGACAGATAATCAAAAAAGAAGTTTAGCTTCTGCCATGAAAAATCGTACTCCATTGACTTTAAGAATAAAACATTCCAATCTCACTGGAAATGATGAAATGATGTTAACAAAAAGTCAACTCAAGAGAATACAAAAGTCATTGAATAATGGAACTGGAGTTGATATTAAGATAAGTAAAACTCAGATAAGAAAAGTAGCTAAACAAGGTGGAAGTCTTTTCTCAACACTTGCAAGTCGTGGAGCAAGAGTTTTACCATATGCAGTAAAAGGTTTGTCGAAAGCTGTACCCGCATTAGCGACTGGTGCTGTTTCTGCTTTAGGAAGTTTGG
>JAOXRX010000034.1 GCA_025800285.1 Alphaproteobacteria bacterium | reverse complement strand
AAGGACAAAAGAACGCGCAAAATATGAGAGCGTATTGCACTGTAGTAAGCGTATTGCACTGTAGCATCCCAGTTTAAAACTACTCACTGGATAAAACATTAAAAATGGCAGGGAAATAGTGTAGTGGAACAATAAATCACTTATACTCTTATACTCGCGGGCATTTTACTCATTGCTCGCATTTTTCCTCGCCTCTGTGGGGCTCGGAATATACTAAACAAATCGTAATATATCCGCGCGTATTATCTGTAAAACCATCGAATAAGGTGTATTTATTAATGTATATGCTACATAATACGAAATAAAATTTTTGTATTATGAGCTTTTAGCTAACCTTATGTTTTAAATAAGGCAAGAAATAGCTCCTGGAAACATGCATGATCTCTTTCAAGATATTTCTGATATTCATTCTTATAATACTCGATCTTCTGCCTCAACTTTTACACTCAAAGTTCCAGACTTTCAATTCAAGTGAATTCATTTTCTAGAATCGGAACAAAAATATGGAATGAAATGCCTGTCTCTTTTAGAAAACTTTCAAAAAAATGCCTTTAAGAGGAAAATAAAACAAACACTTTTTGAGATCCTAGCTTCAGACGACTGTTATATTGATCTCCCAGAAATCGTTCAAAAAGTTAAGTTGAATTTATTTTCCTCCTCGTAATCATTAATATCGTTTTAGTGTATCGGTAGTCTCTTGTCATAACTGTTGTCATTTATTATTAGTATTACCGTTAGTTTATCAGTAGTCCGTAGTCATTGTTGTCAATTTTAGTTTACTTAGTCCTCTGGTTACTTTTAGTTGTATTTATTTCCTGTAAACATGACCTGCCTAGATTAGCTTAGCTACC
>JAOXRX010000033.1 GCA_025800285.1 Alphaproteobacteria bacterium | reverse complement strand
ATCAATCTTTTCTAAATCCAACCTTAGTTTATAATGAACTTCTGGTCTTATATCCAAGTTACATTTTTTACCGCTCTCTTCTATCTTATTTTGATAATGATATGACCTCTTGTAAACACTTTTCTTCTGGAAATGACATCGGTCTTTAGAAGTAAAATCTTTGATAAAAACACGACTAACAGAATAAAAACATTTGTTACAGTAACGGAAACCATGATCTTTGAAAAAATGAGTATTGCCACAATTTTCACATGAAACCTTTTCTGGAATTTTGAGTGGAATGAGATTATCTAAAACTGGTGTATAAACATCTAATCCATCGTTGATGTTTCGTAGAATATTGGTATATTGAATTATCTCTTCCTCGAAATATGACATTTTTTTATTTATTACACGATATTGTTTTATTAATTTTTTCAGGTCTCAAAGCTAAAGTGTTGATTTTGTTGGAACATATTAATCTTTTATCATCATTGGCTGAAAGTGCAACTTTATTTACAGTCATTGAATATATATCATGATTTTGGCTTCTTATGATATTCATCTCTTTCATTACTTTATCTTCAGAGAAAAGACAGTTTTTATAATCTTCAAATGACAAAGATTTTTTGATCACACAACCCTTTACACCTTTTGCTTTTCGTGTTTCCCCTTTATCTTCTACCTTGAAAGTATACAACTTCGGACGAAGACCAACAAAATGCGTTATTTGTTTTCCAGCTGTTTCATCTTTGAATTTTCTAATAACTTTTTTATTAACACCTGATTTGATCCCTGATGGATGATTAACCTTATAATCAGATGTATCGAATCTTCTTTTAATATCTTTTTTAATATCATGGTAAAAATCAAACTGTCTGTATCTGTAAATAATAATTCAGC
>JAOXRX010000032.1 GCA_025800285.1 Alphaproteobacteria bacterium | reverse complement strand
ATTCAAGTTGTTTGTCAAGAGGATTATAAGCTCCCATATACTTATAATTGCCTGGAGTCCACCCCGCTTTTGGTCTTGGAAGTTTTCCTATCCATTTGTGTATATCAACTCCACTTCCATCTAAATCCTTTCGATCAGTTTTATATTTCTTGTTAGTTCTTACTTTGGTTGATAATTGATCTATAGCTTTTCCTGCAGTATCATAAACGAAAGGAGTAAGTTTTTTCATTCCATAATCTACTGCTTTCTTTTGTAGTTTCTTATCTCTCAATAATTCACTAGCACCATAACGACCCATTTCAACAGTTTTCTTAGCCAACCATGGTAAACCATGGTGATACATTATGCGTCAGCAGCTATTCCATCAACATCTGTCATTATTCCATCACCTTTTAGGCTTTTTTTTCCCTGAAGAACTACTTTTCACATACCTGACTTTCTCTATTCCACAAACAGGACAATGACAATAAAACTGTCTTCTACCATTTTTATCGGTTTGATAACCACTTGGTTCAGTACAAGGTGTAACTCTTTTATCTTTGATATAATAAGATTCATCCATTTTTATATTTAGATTATATAATATTATAAATAAAATGGAATCAAGAGAAATATTTCTGAAAGGAGAAATTAAAAGGATAAAAATGTTATTAGATGTCTTTTATGAAAATTCTAGAACATGTTCTGTGTTGGAAGATGATAAAAGATTAAAAAAGATTGTTCAATTACTTTTTGAAATAAATGAAAAGGTAAACAGATTGAGAAAAATATCAGAAGATTAAAACTAATCAAAAATTTTATATCAATTATTATGATATAAAATTAATCCAAAAACCTATGATTAATGAAATAGTCTTTTATGAAATCACTATTATCATGATCAAAGTCTTTATGATGAATCACATCCAGAATACTCTTTCCTTTTTGTCTTTCAATCAAATAGTAGGGAACTGGTCAAAACTATTTTACATGCGAGGGACCCACTTTTGAGGGGCGGA
>JAOXRX010000031.1 GCA_025800285.1 Alphaproteobacteria bacterium | reverse complement strand
GTTTAGATTCAAGAAAACAAATATTTCTTCCTTGGAGAAGTTAATAATAAAAAGTTCTCAAGATCTTACAAATAAATTTATCTCAAGCATTGTAATATAGATCGTCTGGAATCCCAGATCATAGATGGATTTGAGAAAGTCGGTTTTCAAGTTCTTTTACGCCGCTTGAACTTTTAATGGTTTCTCGTTTGTGGTACATGAATTTCATTATAAGCCAATATTTTCAAATTCCTTTCCGCGATCTCTTATGAGATGAGTGAAAATAATAATAACAGAAAAAGACATTCACCGGAGTTATAAAGATATAAAGAAAAGTTGTCTTTGGCCTTCAGCCGTAAAACGGCTCTCTGAGTGCTACAGGTTAATGAAATTTGTAGAATTTCAACCGAATTATAAAATTAGAGGAGCGCTATGAATTTATTGCAAAACATTTCGCTCTCCAACGTTTTACATATTGCAGAGATCTCTTGCCTCTAGCCTAAAACTACCCAAACACAGGGCATGGATGAGTCACAAAGTATCTCAGTGGAAGACTTTTTTATGGGAATTTGTTTTCAGCTGTGGAATAAAATTGCTGAATACGACCAGCGGGCTTTTGTTTATCAATTTGCACTTGTGCATTTGGCAGCACTTTTAAACGAAACAAATCTTAGTAAAAGAAAAAGAAAACACACAGTTGAATACCTATTGTATATCCATG
>JAOXRX010000030.1 GCA_025800285.1 Alphaproteobacteria bacterium | reverse complement strand
CTGTCTGTAGCATAGGGGACGAAATCAGGAAACTAATTAACGACTTCTGCGGACTGAAGCAACTGTTCCAATTCTTAAAAGCACCCATGCTAGTAAGAAAGATTTCCTTCAATATAAATAAATATATTTTATTTTCTAAATAATTTATATTATGAATAATTCAGTGCCAATAGTAAAACCAAGAAACATAACCGAATATGAGTATAAACAAAGCAAGTATCCTCATGTTCCAAAAATACCCTTTAGAAGTATCATTGTTGCTTCATCCACTGGTGGCAAGACAGTCCTCATCCAAAATCTTATTTTAGATGTTTATAGAGATTGCTTTAGTCGTATTTTTATCTTCAGTCCAAGTGTGAATACTGACCCTACTTTTGTTGAAGTAAAAAAATATATTAGAAAAGAAATGAAAGTAGATGATACTAAAGAGCAACTATATTATGAACATTATAATCCTGAAGAACTAGAAAGAGTGATAGATACACAAACTAAAATAATAACTTATATGAAAGACCATAATATAAAAAAATTACATAGTATTCTTATTGTGATAGACGACCATGCCGATGATTTAACTTTTGTCCGTCATTCAAAATTGCTTCATTCGCTTGCAACACGAGGGAGACATCAAGCAATAAATTTGGTGCTTTCTACACAAAAATATCGCAGTCTAGCAAATATTATTAGATTAAACGCTTCTTCATTATATGTTTTTAAGTTAAAAAATCAATCTGAACTAGATGCCTTCATTGAAGAAAATAGTGCGTTAGTTGATAAGA
>JAOXRX010000029.1 GCA_025800285.1 Alphaproteobacteria bacterium | reverse complement strand
AATGGATATGAATCTTGACTTGTCAAAGTAATTTCAACATGTGGCACAGACTGGAAGTTTTCCAAAGGGTAGAGTTGTAAATATGTGGCTAGGAATTCCAAGGAGATCCTTCATAAAACAAAAAATAATTTTAGGAGTTTACATTGATCAACATCTTACATGGAAAACACATATAAATGTTATCTGTAAAAAGATTGCCAAGTCTACTGGTTTGATATATAAAGGTAGCTTTTATCTGAATCATAACTCGCTTCTCTTGTTATACTACGCGCTAATTTTTCCCTATCTGACATACTGTAATCTAATATGTGCTTCTGCTTATGTCACAAATCTTCAAAGAATTTACTTACTTCAAAAACGGACTGTTCGATTGATTCCAGGTCAGTTCTTTGATGTATCTTTACTATAACAATCTATTACCACTCGCGTTTTGCAAAATTTTTCAAACTGGTAGTCAAATACATCATTACTTAACAAGGAACTCTGAATCCTATCAAACGCATCCATGCAGAACAAATATTAAAAAATTTTCTATACTCTTTTGAGGACCTAAAATATGGAATTCCCTACCTACTGATATTAAAGCAGTTACAAGCTTTTATTCTTTCAAACGACTGATGAAAATTTTTCTAAGAGACAAGCAAAATCTTTCAACTCATACCTAGTTCTAAAATAACTATTTTGCCAATCACGCCTCTTTATGCATTTATTTAACTTTAAAATAAGTCCTCTGGGAGGAGACCTCGATCCCACTATAACCTCTTAAGCTTCTTCGAGATCTCCTCACCACTTTTAAAATACTTATTTACTCATTTTGCTACACAAATACCACATCAATGCACTGCAATTTCCCTTTTCGTTCCATTTGTAGATATGTATAATTATGTTTATGTCTGTAATGTTCATACAAGCACTGTAATATCGTTCATAAGGTCTAGTAAATTTGTATATATTGTTTTATGTCATCACTTAGTTTCATCTTGCATAGATGTGATGTGTACTGTATTTGTTTTACTTTTTTCTTTTCTTGTATTTTTTCTTGTATGTGGTGAAATAAAAAAATAAAATAAAATAAATAACTTTTCAGTCACTACAGCTCGCATGTACAGTATGACCCTGGCACTATCGTAAAATCTAATCCATTTTATCCGTCTCTG
>JAOXRX010000028.1 GCA_025800285.1 Alphaproteobacteria bacterium | reverse complement strand
ATTGCTGAATTCATTCCTTGTGTATGCATTGGTTGATTGAATTGTCCTTGATTATGAAAATTAGAAACAGGCGGAGTAGCAGGCTGACTCTCTACTACATTCCCCGCTGCTTCCTGAACCACCTTATCAGGCATTATGTTTTCAGATGTATTATTTATCTTTATTACATAAGGGTCTTTTTTATGAGATGTACCATTACCTTTATACTTAAACACTCCTAAACAATTAGCTTTATAGGTGTAATGAATTTCAGTAATTAAATCCTGTAAAGAATTGGCTTCCTTTCGTAAACCAGCATAGGTAAGTTTTCTATGATATTTAAAATCAGGATTATCATAATTGAAAATATCTATCGAATTGGTGTCTTTAATCTTTAAATAAGACTCTATTTCTTGTAATAATGTATTTTGCATTAGGTGGTAATTAAATTAGCTACATTGACAATCTGGTATTTTTATGTAGTGTACATACAGTTCATTTTTATCTCCTAAACCACTTATAAAAGAAATATCTAAACTGATTTGATCTATGGTTGTATTGCCTGTATGTATATGCTTTTCTTGTTCAGCTCTAAGTTTAAATTGTCCGATCATTACAGTTCTACTTCCTACATTTTTGAAGTAAATGTTTTGTACGTTTTTAAGAGATAATCTATCATCATTTGTAATTTTTTTCTCTACAAAATTTCCTGTAAACTCTCCCATAACAATTAGTTTTGATCGTAATAAATAACCATCTGGCAATTAAATTCTTCTCTTAGATCAGCTAATGATTGCGCTGTGATTTTGATATCTCTATTCCCTTCAAAATTCAAATCCTTTCTACTATCAAAATGATTTCCATTTGTAGGCATATATTCGTGATGAGTTATAAAAGGGTGTAATTCATCTCCTGAAGCTGCATCCTCAATTTTTATATTTACAACTTCACTAGGAGCTTCTCCAATTAAGAATAAAGCACATTTTAAAACACGACCATTTTCTATGTTTATAGTTTTATAACCGTGATTACTACCACTAAGGATTTTAATATTCGCTACTTTTGTTTTTAAATTCATCTGAAAAAAGTGTTTTAAAAAAAGCCCATACCTAAAAGCATGGGCTTTTATTTTATTTGAATTTTACTTACTGATTAACGAGATAATTTATGCCCGACAAAACCAAGCTCTAAATACTCCTTTTCTGTTTTGTGAGCTTCAGCTCCTTTTCCAAACTCTAATTCGAATTTAAATTCAGAACCTCCAACTAATGTTACTGGACTATTTAATTGGATATAATCATCTTTCAATGAAGTTCCTGTGTATCTATTGTAAACATCAGATAAACCAGTTTCATAAATCACATCACCACCCATACGAATTCTAAAAGTTGCATTTCTAAAAGAAACAGGTAATGCCATTCTGTAATCTCCTAATGCCTCCTGTTTAGAAGCAATATTTGTGCAATATCCAACTCTAATTTTGTCAACGATTAAAACCTCTGAAGGAGAAAGTACTTTTTCTGAAAAGTCAGAAACTCCAACTACTTTTCTAGTATCTTCATCAATTAGATACTGAACCCCCATTGATGGCTTAATTTCCTTTCTTAAAACATAAGAAGCATTTAATACTTTAATGTTTTTGTTATTAAAGTCACTTAAGAATTGATTACTTAATTTGTTTCCGTTGGCAACTAAAATTTCTTTAATTGATGCAGCTTGTGCATCTACGTTATAAACTGTATTCATTTTTTAACTTTTACTTTAAATTTTTGTTTTTAATTAAGATTTAAAACTTCCTGAAATGATTTGGTCTACTTTATCAGACTTAAAATCATTCAACAAATTGTTATCGCCCCATGCATCCTGAGAAATTTGTAAAGGCTGATAAAATTCTTCAGCAGAGTTCATTCCACTTGCTTCTGAACCTTTTGCAATAGCAGCAATAAATTTTTCTGCTTTTGTAGTTGGGGTGTCTTTTACACTTGGAGAAACTAAAGAAGAGACAGCTCCAAGTCCTTGTTCAACAGAAACTCCTAATAAAGTTCCACGAGCAATTTTTGCTCCTGTGTCTTTTCCTTGGATGCTTCCTGCTCCTAATAAAGCTAATGCTGCAAAAGCACCTCTTACAAGTGGCTTCTTTAATCCCTCAGAAGCTAATCCCATCACTCCTTTAGATACTGTTCCACCTGCTAAAGCTGAACCTCCTGTAATAGCGTAATCAACTACGGTTTCTTTTTTTAATTCTAAATTCATTTTTATTAATTATTGGTGTTACTTTTTTTTCTTTTTTGTTCCTAGATATATTGCAGTTCCAATTGCTGCAACTGCTAATGTTCCTATCAACAATGTGTTATTGTTTTTTTCAGGTTCAGGGTTGTTATTCCTTCCATTTCCAGTATTTGAATTGTTGTTTTGAGTTGGCGTGTTTCCTGATCCAGTAGTTACAACTGGAATTCCTCCTGGATTAGAGTTTTGAGAACCACTACCAGTAGTTGAGTTCCCTCCACTTCGCACACCCCCAGTTATTTTAACCATGAAATAAGAACCTGGATTACTGTGCGTGTTTACTCCTAACAATGGATTTGAACCAGGAAAGGTTACTGATTTTCGCTGCTTAGTAAAGCTTGCCTTGCTAGCTAGTTCTTTAAACATTTCTTCTTCTAACTGGTCTAAGTTTCTTTTTGCTCCTGCATTTCCTTCTTTCATTCGAGTAGATCTTGCAACTCTACCGTTTCTAATGTGCATCGCTTTTAACCAACCAATGTTATATAACACTTTGTTAGTATGTTCTTCAGCTCCTAAACCCTTTGAAGAAACCTGGCTAATCATTCTTTGAATTCTTCCCATGCTATCACGCATAACTTCATCGGCTGAAGTTTGTTTACCGAATAAGCTTGAAAAGAAACCACTCCCGAAAAGTGTTTGTATTCCTTCAGCAACAAATCCCATTCCTTGGGTTTCAATATTTACTCCATAAGGAATTGTTACATTGTTTACTACTATATAAGTAGCTTGTAAGTCAATAGCAGGGTCAACTCCTAAATCTGTACTTTTGCGTACTTCTTTTTCAATTCTTTGAGTTACTGTTTGACTAACTCCTAATTTGTTTAATTGGGCTAAAAACTTTCTGAAATTAGCAACGGTTTCAGATCCTTTAACAGGAGCATTTGGCAATTCTCCGTGTAAACCGTAATAAGGTAATTTTGCTTCCTTAACTTCCATATCTTCGTATTGTATATAGTTTACTTCTGTGTTGACCTTTTTTGTTGGGTCGATAATGAACTTTTGATTGCCTGATCGAATTATCACATATACATGCGACCATCT
>JAOXRX010000027.1 GCA_025800285.1 Alphaproteobacteria bacterium | reverse complement strand
AAAAATATGGATTTTCCTCTACTAATTGATTTACCTTATCTCCAGCTAGTGGAATTATTGATACAGGTATTGAATCAACCGCATCTTTTATATTTTGAGAAGGATGTCCAACCATGAAAAAATATCCATCAATTTTATCATCCCTTAATGCATCAGCAGTATCTTCAATCTTCAAACCTCCTGCTAATGACAATTTTTCTTTTTTTATCCCATACTTTTCAAATAACTTTAATGTACTAACTCTACTTCCAGAAAGAGGATTTCCAATATTTATTCTCTTTCCTTCTATATCTTCTATACTTTTTATTCCTGATTTTTTACTCACTATAAAAGTTAATAACTCAGGATAAATACTAATAACAGATCTTATTTTTTCTTTTTCATTATTTAAAAAATTTTTCTTCCCATTTACAGCATTGTAAACTGTATCAGATTGGGAAATTGCAAAATTTAACTCCCCTTTATCTATTGCATTTATATTATAAACTGAGCCATCAGTTGATTCCACTGAACATCTAATTTTATTTTCAGTTTGAAACTCATTTATAAGCTTACAAAGAAATAATCCGCGGGGATAATATGTGGCATTAACTTCACCTGTACCTAAAGTGATGAAGTCAGTAGAATATAAAGATGAACTATTTATAAGAAAAAACATACCTATAATAAACTTTTTCATTTTGCCTCCATTGTATTTCTTCATTCATATTCTACTAAATATTTAAATTTTACCTATACTTCATTATATATAGTATCTGCTCTCATCTTTGCTTTTTGAATAAAGTAAAGAGATAAGAAAATTGTAATCCCAAAAACATACGAGAAATAATGAGAAGGCAGACTAAGATTAGCCTCCATAATCTTAGGTAAGAACATAAAAGGAACAACACCTAAAAATAAGAACCTCTCAATAATATTAGTTTTTGTTACAAAGTAGCCCTGAGTAAAACAAGAGAAAGCCATCATCCCAATAAAAGCAGTTGTAAAGATAATAAGAATTTCAAATGGATTAGTAATCCATACCCAACCTTTAGGATCCCCTGGATTAAGAGCATCAACCCCTGAAATTAATAATAACTCCGGATTAAAGAAAAACATAAATGGTAAAATAGCTGTCCTAATGTCATACTTAAACCCTTGAATACCTGTCTTAATAGGATCAGCTTTGGCAATACCAGCTGCTGCATAAGCAGCAAGTCCAACAGGTGGAGTGTCATCGGCTAAAATACCAAAATAAAATACAAATAAATGAGCCGCAATCGCTGGAATAATAAACCCATTGTCTTGTGCTAAAATTAATATTACTGGTGCTGTTAATGATGCCATAACAATATAATTAGCAGTAGTAGGTAATCCCATTCCTAAAATAAGTGAAATTAAAGCAGCTAAAATAAGTATGATGAAAATATTTCCACCAGATAAAGTCTCAATAACATCAAGTAATACCTGCCCTAGACCAGTTAAGGTAATAGAACCAACAACAATACCAGCTAATGCAGTAGCAACAGCAATTGGAATCATGTTTTTAGCCCCACTAATCATACCAGCTAAAATATCCACAAAACCTGATAATAAAATGTCTTTAGTAATCTTCTCTTTTGCTAAAAAAGCTCTAAATGGATGCTGTACAACCATTAATAACATAAGTAACATAATTGCATTAAAAGCAGCACTTGCAGCTGATTCCCTTAATACCATAAGTGTATAAAGTAAAAAGAATATAGGAACTAAATAGTGAATACCTTGTACAAAAGTTTTCCACTTAGGAGGTAAATCCTCATCATTCATTCCTTTTAAACCTAACTTTAATGCCTCTAAGTGAACAATGTAAAATAAAGCAAAATATGAAACAAAAGCAGGAATAAATGCAGCAAAGATAACATCTGTATATGCAAGTCCTAAAAACTCAGCAATAATAAATGCAGCAGCCCCCATAACAGGAGGCATAAGCTGACCATTAGTAGATGAAGCAACTTCAACAGCCCCTGCTTGCTCAGGTCTAAATCCTGTTCTTTTCATTAAAGGAATTGTAAATGTACCAGTTGTAACTGTATTAGCAATAGAAGAACCACTCATAATACCAGTAAATCCAGAAGCAACAACAGATGCTTTAGCTGGTCCTCCTCTAAATTTACCAAGCATAGCAAAAGCTAAATTGATAAAATACTCACCAGCTCCTGCTTTGTCTAAAAGTGAACCAAATAATACAAATAAAAATACAAAACCAGTTGATACACCTAAAGGAACACCAAAAATACCTTCAGTTGTTAAAAACATATGACCTGCTAATTTGTTTAAAGATGCACCTTTGTGAATAATAAGCTCAGGCATATAAGGTCCAAGTACATCATATGCTAAAAAGATAATTGCAATAATAGATAAGGCAAGACCTAAAACTCTTCTCCCAGCTTCAAGTAAGATAACAATACCTATTAAAGCGAAGATAATATCCATGTTAGTATAATCACCCGGTCTTAATGCTAAATCTTCAAAAAAGAAAGCTATATAACCAGCAGTACATAAACCAATAGTTGCAAAGGTATAACCAAACCATCTAATTTTGCTAAGAAAATATGGTTTTCTCATCATAGGGTAAACCATAAAAGCTAAAACAAGAGCAAAAGAGAGATGAACAGATCTTGAGATAGTAGAGTTAGTTGGTTCAATTACAATATATAACTGAAATAAAGACCAACAAAGAGCAATAGCAGAGATAAGCCAAAATTCGTAGTGTTGAGTTCCGAATACTCTTTGACCTTCAAGTTCATTTAGAACCTTTTGGGACTCTTCTGCTTGTTCTTTTTCTAACTCTTTAAGGGTGTGGGGTTTTTCTTCATAAATTGCCATAATAATATCCTTAAGTTTAATTCATTTTATTATTTCTCTTCTATTTTATAAAAAGACAAATAATAAAACTTCCAAAGGCAAGAAAGCCTTTGAAATAAAAAAGTTTAGATTATAATAATCCAGCCTCTTTAAAGTATTTTTTAGCACCTTCGTGTTGAGGAGCACTTAAACCATCAAGTAATGATTTTTTTGTAATGTTTGCATATGCAGGATGCAGTTTTTTAAATGCATCGAAGTTTTCTAAGATAGCTTTAACTAAAGTATAAACAGCCTTGTCACTAACATCAGTAGAAGTAACTAAAACAGCTTTAACACCAAATGTTGGAACAGGTGCATCTACACCTTTATATAATCCAGCTGGTACATCAGCTTGCGCGAAATATGGGTTTGCTTTTACATATGCATCAATTTTTTCACCTTTGATAGGAGTAATTGCAACATTTACAGAGTTCGAAGCATCTTTAATATTTGCAGTAGGGTGACCTACCATATAAAAATATCCATCAATTTTATTATCTCTTAATGCATCAGGAGCTTCACCAGCTTTTAATACACCAGCAAAACCTAAATCAGCTTTACTCATACCTAAGGCTTTGAACATACCTAAAGCAGTAGCTTCATTTCCACTTCCTGGGTTTCCTAAATTGATTCTTTTCCCTTTGATATCCATAATATCTTTGATACCCGCTTCTTTTCTAGTAATAAGAGTGAATAGTTCAGGATAAATAGCCATAACTGATCTTAATTTTTTTACAGGCTTACCTTCAAACTTTTTTTGACCATTAGCAGCTTGATAAACAACATCAGACTGAGCAATACCAAAATCTAACTCACCATTTTTAATAGTGTTGATATTGT
>JAOXRX010000026.1 GCA_025800285.1 Alphaproteobacteria bacterium | reverse complement strand
AATTGTATAGATTAATTTGTCTTTCTTTTGACTTTTGACTTCTTTGATTTCTTCATATAAATTTAGAATTGCCTTTCCAAAAATCTTGTCTTTCTGACTCAATTCATTTTCATCCATTTCTTGAACTGCTTTTACATCATTTGTTTCCTCATTTTTTGAACCACTATTTCCCATTCTATATATTTAATTGAGATTTAACTTTTACTTTTTGCTTTTGCTTTTGCTTTTGGTTTTTTATTATCTTTTAATTCTTTTACTATATCTTCTAATTCAAATAACCTACTTTCTAAATGTTCAATCTTACTCTGTTGTTCTTGGCAACATTTCCATAATATTGCCGACATCTTGCCATAATTTATTCCCATACGTTCCCCATCATCATTTACTACTGCTTCAAATTTCTTCGGTAGTATTTCTTTAACATCCTGTGCTACAAAACCTATATGACTTTTCTTTTTATCATCACTTTTCATATTATAAGTTTTAACTTCAACCTTTTTCACTATCTCGCTACAATCTTCATCAACATTTTCAATATTATCTTTTAATCTTTTATCAGATGTTTCAATTAAATCATCTGCAGTAATGCTATAAGCAGATACAACGTTGGCATTAAAATCTATTTGTGTTGGTTTTACTTCTAATATATTATTGGCATTTGATAATAACCTTATACTGTTTGTGCTCCAAAGGTTTAACTGTGTTCCTGTGTCGTGTCTTATGTTATTTGTAAATAAGTATCTGTTA
>JAOXRX010000025.1 GCA_025800285.1 Alphaproteobacteria bacterium | reverse complement strand
ATCGAAATTGGTCTATTTCCCGCCATGCTGGGGGGAACAAGCCCATGCTAAAACCCCTGAAAGTACAATCCTAGTATACTTTGTAACTCTAGCAAGATGTTCCAGATATAGCTAATGCCGTGTTCACACTCCAGTTCAATCATGAGTGAATTTTACTCCCTGGTTAATTATAGCAAAAATTATGCAATGTTTGTTGACATAATTCCAATTTCTCTTAATATTTCTGTAGTTTTGAACTGAGGCATAATTAAAATATGTAAGACAACTTCAATATTGTAATACTTTTTTTATTATAATGTTATTGTAAGTGTAATGTGAACATGGCTTGTGAAAAAAAAATTATAATTATAGATTTTCATAAAGACTTGGATTCGCTTGACACATTAATTTTTGTTGAAATCTTCCCTTTGGAATACCATGGGATGGAGGGCAAAAAAAGGTTTCAACTCTGCGAGGAAGGTGTTAGTGTCAAGAAGATGTATCTAAGCGATGTCAGTATTTAGAAAGCTAAAAGAAAGCATAGTATACAATGTAGCCCCCAAAAGAGTCCTCTTGAATATAAAATCTGAGAATAAATAAACATAATATATGACAAATAAATTTGGCT
>JAOXRX010000024.1 GCA_025800285.1 Alphaproteobacteria bacterium | reverse complement strand
ACCTAAACTTCCTGAAGGGGAAACAGCACCAGCTGCCAAAGCGGGTGCAGCTTTTGAAAGACCTTTTACAGCATAAGATAATACTCTTGCTCCAAGGCTTGCAAGTGTTTTGAAAAGACTTCCACCTTGTTTAGCTACTTTTCTTATCTGAGTTTTACTTATCTTAATATCAGCTCCAGTTCCATTATTCAATGACTTTTGAATTCTTTTTAGTTGTGTTTTAGTCAACATTAATTCATCATTTCCTGTTAGATTAGAATGTTTTAATCTCAATGTCAATGGTGTATGATTATTCATGGCAGAAGCTAAACTTCTTTTTTGATTATCAGTTAAATTTACTCCGTATTCAAAATAAGTTGTCATATTTTATTTAATAATTATATTAAGTTTAATATAATTATTAGAAAATATAATTAACCTCTCAACAAAAGTTTCACTTTCTTTATCTATTTCTGCTTCTTTTTCACTAAGAACAACACCATAAATTGTGTAATCTGTTGCTGTAGTTCCACTTAGA
>JAOXRX010000023.1 GCA_025800285.1 Alphaproteobacteria bacterium | reverse complement strand
GTAGAATAAACATCAAAATTTGTTTTATTATTTTTTGTGTGTGTAGATCGTTTCATTTCCTTGTATAATACTTATAAATACACCTTATTCGATGGTTTTACAGATAATACGCGTGGATATTTTACGAGTTGCGTAGTATTTTCCGAGCCTTGCAGACGCGAGGAAAAATGCGAGCAATGAGTGAAATGTCCGCGAGTATTATAATTCCACTACACTATTTCCCTGCCATTTTTTAATGTTTTATTCAATGAGTAATTTTAAACTGGGATGCTACAAAGATGCAATACGCTTACTACAGTGCAATAAGCTCTCACATTGTACGCGTTCTCCTGTCTTTATACGGTAAAATGACGTAATAGTGGAATAATAAATTTGATTATTTTCAATACAATACTGTTGTGGCCATTGTTTTAATCTCAGCTTTATTGTTTACTAGTTTCGTTTTAACCAGCATGTCTTTAAAAAGAGAATTTCATTCTTTGTATGACATCAAGGAGGATACCTTGGATAACTTTCTAAGCAAAGCTGATTCTATAAACAAAGTCATTGCCTGGCTTGAGAGATGGCGTTAAGAAACGGCCAATTTTTTTTATAGTTTTCTTTTTCCGGCATCCAACCACAAGTATTTGATTATCACATGTACGATAACAGGACAATTAGCTGCTAGCATGAGAAACTGATTTCATGAATAGATTCACCATGCTGCATTTAACAAAAATATGAAGATTCATAGGGATCTGATTTAAACTGTACGAAATATAGACAAATAAAAAATGAGATTATAACTCTCATTCGGTTTGGTCTCCGCCG
>JAOXRX010000022.1 GCA_025800285.1 Alphaproteobacteria bacterium | reverse complement strand
ACAGCTTTTGAAAGTCCTTTTACTATATAAGGCAATACTCTTGCTCCAAGCGTTGCGAGTGATGAGAATAAGTTTCCTCCATGTTTTGCTACTTTTCTGATTTGTGTTTTACTTATTTTTATATCAACTCCTGTTCCATTCGCTAATGATTTTCGTATTTTACCAATTTGCATTTTGTAAGCATCATTTCGTCATTTCCTATGAGATTAGAATGTTTTATTCTGAGAGTCAAAGGAGTTTTATTATTTATGGCTGAAGCCAAATTCATCTTTTGATTATCTGTCAAATTTACACCATATTCAATATAAGAAGTCATCTTATTTTAATAATTATAATAAATTTAATATAATTATTGAATTTTTTTATTTTTTAATATTTAACCTCTCAACAAACGTTTTCCACCTTCTTTTTCAATTTCTGCTTCTTGTTCATGAAGTACAACTCCATAAATAATATAATCTGTTGCTGTAGCTCCTGATAGTTCATAGTGAAATGACAGTTTTGTACCACCATCTTTG
>JAOXRX010000021.1 GCA_025800285.1 Alphaproteobacteria bacterium | reverse complement strand
CTTAATACCAAAATGCTTCCATATTTGCTTTGCCTTGTTGTAGTCATCATTAGTTATATCTTCTTCAGTCAATCTACTGTAAAATTGTTCTTTAGATGGCAGGTGTTCATCATTAAATTTATCAAACGAATTCATGTAATCATATGGATATACTCCTTTTTCAGTCAGTAAGTCTAAACACTTTTCTGTTTTAATGATATCATTTTTACTACTATATCTAAAATTACTTTGCCGGTTCTCACGCAATATCCATTTACTTCTATCTTTCTCATCTGTATTATCATATTTTGTCATGGATACTAGTTTATCTAATGAAGCTGTTATAAAACTAAAGCTGTCCTTTACACTTAAGCTATCAAATCCGATGTTGATAAACTTTTCAGAGTTCTGCGCTATAACATCTATCTTTTTCTTATTACTTAATTTCTCGGCATTCTGTATTATTAAATGTCCATCATAATTTTTCATGTTATGAAAAAATACTGGGATTTTGAAATATCTATTACAGTAGTTTAGATTACATATGCTATGAGCACACCCTCTATACTTACCTGTAAAGTGACAATGGTCTCTAACTTTTTTGTATTTCTCTGCTTCTTTTTCATTCTTGTATGAGTTCTTAAATTTATCACCACATATAAAGCAGTGAGTAGCAGTTTCAAAATCTTGTTTGTCTTCATCAGTCATTAGTATTTCTTTATTCTCTTGCATTCTTTCTTTTATTTCATCTCTTATTTTATTAATTTTATTACAAAAGACATCAACGGCATCAGCTCCTCTATACAAAAATTCGTGATTAGTATTATCAACAGCATTCACCAAGTTCAACAT
>JAOXRX010000020.1 GCA_025800285.1 Alphaproteobacteria bacterium | reverse complement strand
ATTAAAGTCACGTAGAAGCAAGAATAGAAAGAAATTAAGTGCATAAGGCCGCGTAAGTGGTCTTTTTTTACAATTGATTGTAATTTGGAGGCGCGAAATGACTTTTAGTGTTCTTAGAAATACACGACAATTTAATCAGGTTTATAAAAGAGGTAAATCAATTGTAAACAGACATGTAGTAATGTACTACAAGAAGAATCAGTTAGGTTACAATCAGGTTGGATTTTCAGTTAGTAAAAAAGTTGGAAAAGCTGTAATTAGGAATCGTGTTAAGCGATTGATGAAAGAATCATTTAGGCTCAATGAAGAAAAGCTTATACAAGGATATGACATAGTATTTGTTGCAAGGGTTCGATGTAAAGATTCTAGTTATAAAGATGTTGAAAAGGCAATGCTGCATTGCTTTAGAACAGGAAAGTTAATGAGGTAACCATGAAACATGTAATGATTGCATTGGTTAAGTTTTACCGAAAAAACATTTCGCCTTTATTAGGACCACATTGTAGATACTCGCCAACTTGCTCCGAGTATTCTTTACAGGCATTCGAAAAGTATGGTTTTTTTAAAGGATTTTATTTAAGTGTATTTAGAATATTACGGTGTAATCCCCTCTTCAAAGGTGGTTATGATCCGTTAAAATAATTTGGGAGGAGTTTCATGAAAAAGAAGCTTGGGTTGTTATTAATAGTGTTCACATTGGTGTTTACACTTATTTCTTGTGGCGGTAATCCGTTAGATGCCATTTGGAAAGATTATTCGCAAGGTATTTCAATTGATTTACTTAGTAATAATGCTTTTGAATCAAATAATTTTTTTGGTAATGAAGAAAAATTAGTAGGTACTTATTCTTTTGAGGAAGTTGATAAAGTAAAATATATTAAATTCCAAAGTACTGAGTTTGATACACAAGAATTTGAATATGATTTCGATGGTACAAAAATAATATTTAAAAAAGATGGTGAAGTTTTTAAGGAATTAGAACGTTCTGAACGTAGAGAAGGTATGATTAAGATTCCTATTGGTTATGCATTAGGATTTACTGTTAATCTAATTGGTGATTATGCAATAGCAATTATTATCTTTACTATATTCTTAAAAATAGTATTATTACCGATTTCAATTAACCAAACGAAGTCACAAGTTAAAATGCAAAAGGTACAACCAATTGTTGCTAAAATCAATGAAAAGTACAAGCATGATAAGCAAAAAGCTCAACAAAAGACAATGGAACTTTATCAAAAGGCTAAAATTAATCCAATGAGTGGATGTTTACCTTTAATCATCAATATGGTTCTATTGATTGCATTCTTTAGAGTGTTGATGTACCCAGATACATTTATTTATAGTGGTGGTGAACCAATTTCACATACATTGTTATCAGGTTCATTCCTATGGATTGAAAACTTAACTAATCCAGATTTATTAGCTAATATTCCATTATTCGCAAAAATTATTCCAGAAAGTGCTCATAGTTGGGTACCTGGTATTATGCCAATATTAACAGCTTTAGTTACATTATTCTCATTTAACTCAATGACATCAGGTACTTCACAAGGTCAGCAACAAGGTGCTGCTATGATGAAGAGTATGAAATACTTTATGCCACTTATGTTCTTGATGTTAGGTGCAAGATATCCAGCTTCACTAATGGTTTACTGGACTGTAAGTTCATTATTCCAAATGGTCCAACAACCGATTATTAAAAAACTTGTTAATAAGGAGGTTGAATAATGAAGTCTATTGAAAAAAGTGCAGCGACGGTTGAAGAAGCCATTGAACTAGCATTGTTTGATTTAGAAGCCAATGAATTAGAAGTAGATATTGAAGTTCTAGAAGAATCAAAAAAAGCTATTTTAGGTTTATTCGGAGGTAAGCAAGCTCGAGTTAGAGTGACTAAACGTGTAAACATTGAAGACGTTGCAAAAGACTTTTTATCATCTGTTTTAAGAAACATGGGAATAGAAGCAAAACTAAATATTAAGTTAAAGCAGAATAGTTTATATATTGATATGTCTGGTAAAGAAATGGCATTATTAATTGGTAGAAGAGGTCAAACACTTGATTCATTACAATACTTAGTTAGCTTAGTTGTTAACAAAGATAGAGATGAATACTTAAGAGTGATCTTAGATACAGAGAACTATAGACAAAAAAGAAAAGACACACTAGAAAAATTAGCATTTAAATTAGCGAATAGAGCTAAAAAAATAAGAAAAGATATCACATTAGAACCTATGAATCCATATGAGAGAAGAATTATTCATTCTGCTTTACAAAACAATAAATTTGTAAATACTCGTAGTGAAGGTGAAGAACCTTATAGAAAAGTTGTGATTTTCTTAAATAAATAAGTAAGTCAAGCCCAGTAGAAATACTGGGTTTAAGTTTGTTTTTAATGATAAAAACAGATATAATAATTTTATTCA
>JAOXRX010000019.1 GCA_025800285.1 Alphaproteobacteria bacterium | reverse complement strand
GGAGAACGACCAGAACATTTAACCTCTTCATCAATAACAACTGCTGGAGTTGACATCACTCCGTATTTCATAACTTCAGCAATATCTGTAACTTTCTCAACTGTAGCATCTACTTCTTTATCTACAATAATCTTTTCAATTGCACTCTTTAGATTAGAGCAAGTAGAGCAACAATCTGATCCTAAAACTTTAATACACTTAGTCATACATAAATCTCCTTAATTAAAATAATAAATTATAAAAATATCCCACAATGTTAAACATTACAAATAATGTTAATGCAAAATATATTATCAACTTGGGCTTCATAACTTTTCTCAAAATCATCATCTCTGGCAAAGAGATAGCTACTACACTCATCATCATAGCTAAAACTGTTCCTATTGGTACAGACTTTGCTATTAAAACCTTTGCCACAGGTATTATTCCAACAGCATCAGTATATAAAGGTATTCCAAATAAAACAGCGAAAGGAACAGCAAACCAATTATCTTCTCCAGCATATTTCTCAAAGAATGTTGCTGGAACATAGCCATGAATAAATGCTCCTATAGCAATACCAATTAAAATATATGGAGTTAACTTCTTAATAGTATCTTTTGCATAGTTATAAGCATATTCAATATTCTGTCTAATAGACATTTTATTCTCTTTTAAATTATTTTTACCTATTTTTAAATCCCAAACATAATCTTCAACATATTTTTTAAAGCCCATTTTATCCATAAACAAGCCCCCTGCTATTCCCGCTATCATACCAGTAGCAATATAAGTTAAGGTAATAGTTGTACCAACCTCTCCCCATAAAATAGGAACAGCGACTTCATTTATCATTGGAGATGTGATTAAAAATGCCATAACTACTCCAAAAGGGATTCCTGCTTCTAAAAAACCTATAAACAAAGGAATAGATGAACAAGAGCAAAATGGTGTAATAGCCCCTAAACTCACAGCAAGAATATAAGCTAACCATTTAGGCTTACTCTCTAAATATGTTCTTAATTTATCTGTATTTAATCTTGCTCTAAAGAATGAAACTACAAACATTATTAAAGCTAGCAAGCATAGAATTTTAGTTACATCTAGAACAAAAAAATGTAAAGACTCTGCCAACCTTGTGTCTACTGCTAACCCTAACCAATTATAAACCACCAAATCCGCTAAAATATCAAAAATTTTCAACATATATTATACTCCACTCTTAATATTATCACCACAACTATATTTAGAGCACCCCTCTATTAAGAAGTCCCCAAGATTTTTAATTTTTTTACAATCAGCAAAATAATGAATAAATTTTCCTCTTTTCTTTTTGCTAATTAATCGCGCATCTTCTAAAACTCTTAAATGAGATGAAAGACCTGCATTTGTCATATCAAGATCTTCAATCATGTGACAAGGGCATAACCCTTCTTTTTCAGAACTTATAATCATCTTTAATATCTTTAGCCTATTCTCCTGAGCTATAGCCGATAGAAGTTTGATTGCCTCTTTATTTTTCATTTTACCCATCCTTTGCGAATCATATTTAAGTAAATACTTAAATGATAACACATAAAAAGTCAAGCTTTTTTCATTTTTTATTAATCCCTATTGCATTTTGTTTAATATTAATATATAAATTTTATTTAAAAAGTGAGGAAAGATTTTATGTTAGCATTATCAGATAAAGACATTATTGGAGAAGGTGGCAAAAGAACTGTATATAAACACCCTCAAGATAGCAAAAAGTGTATAAAAGTTGTTAATATTAAAAAGTTGCAAGAAAAAATTAATAAGAGAAAAACCAACAGGTTTATAAAAATCACAAAACCAATACAATAAATACTATGATAAATCTCATGAAGAGATTCATAGTCTCAAAAAGCTAAAGAAAAGGGAAATTGCAGATGCCTTTAAATATATACCTATGTTTTATGGTACCATTGAAACAAATAAAGGCTTAGGTAGTGTTTTTGAGTTTATACAAGGAGAAAATCTAGAAACATATTTAAACAAACATGGATTTGACTCTGATATAGAAAAAGAGCTAAATAATATAAGAGATAACTTTATTAAAAACAAGTTACACTTTTCTGATTGTAGAGCAGAAAATTTTGTAATACAAAATAACAAAGATAGAATCAACATCTATGCTATTGACGGGTTTGAGCATAATGAGCTTATACCAATAACAAAGATAAACTTCTTCTCTAAACAAAAAGTAAAAAGAATTTTTAAAAGGTTCATAAATCAAGTTAAGCAATAATTTATTAAAGTAAAACAAAAAGCTCTGTCAATTGACAGAGCTTTTTTACATCAATATACTTAAGTTAAAACTAAACAGATTCTTCATCTAAAAAGTTAATTTTTGTTAAATTCTCTACTTTATCTAACATTCTTTTACAGTCATTGCTAATATTTTTAACTAATAACTGCTTTCCTTGTTTAGCATACTTTTCTGATAGTAGGCTTAAAGCTTCTAATCCAGAGTAATCAAATATTCTTGCATGACCAAAATTTATTATAACTTTTTTAGGGTCTTTTGCTGGATTAAATCTCTCATTGAAATTAGCGGTTGAACCAAAGAACAGCACACCTTTAACATGATATTCTTTCACATCATCTTTAACTTCACTATATTCAATAAGAATATTATTTCCTTTTTTCCAAGCAAAAACCAAACTAGAAGCAATAATCCCTAGACCAACAGCTATTGCTAAATCTGAGAAGATTGTAACTATTGTAACTAAAATAATAACAAAAGCATCACTCTTTGGTATTCTCTTAATAATCTTGAAACTTAACCACTCAAATGTAGATATAACTACCATAAACATAACACCTGTTAATACTGCCACCGGAATTGCCTCTATTAAACTTGAGCCAAACAATATAAATGATAATAAGAATAATGCAGCAGCTATACCTGAAAGTCTTTTCCTTCCACCATTATCCATATTAATCATACTTTGCCCTATCATAGCACAACCACCCATTCCTCCGAATAGGCCTGTTACAGTGTTTGCAATACCTTGCCCTATACACTCTCTATCAGAACAACCTCTTGTGTCTGTAACATCATCAACTAATCTAAGAGTCATTAAAGATTCTATTAAACCAATCGAAGCAAATATGAAAGCATAAGGGAATATAACCTCTAAAGTCTCTAAACTAAAAGGAACTGCTGGTATATGGAATTTAGGTAATCCACCTTTAACTCCTGCTATATCACCAACAGTTATAACATCTATGTTAAATAAACTAACTACCGATGTTATACCTATAATAGCTAATAGAGCCCCTGGTATATTTTTATTAATCTTTGGTAAAAAATGCATCATAAGCATTGTTATAGCAACTATAATCATTGGTACAAGCAAGCTTAAGCCTGTCAACCATTCTCCATCCATTTTAAAGCTATTTAATTGAGCTAAAAAGATAACAATTGCAAGACCATTAACAAAACCCAACATAACTGTTTCTGGTATAATTCTTGAGTATTTACCAAGTTTTAGAGCTCCTATAATAATTTGAATTATTCCCATCAACACAACAGCAGAGAATAAATATTCTACTCCATGAGAGTGAACCAGCTCGACCATAACAACTGCCAGAGCACCTGTTGCACCACTAATCATACCTGGTCTTCCTCCAAATATAGATGTTAATAGCCCTACTATAAATGCTGCATATAACCCAACTAAAGGCTCAACACCGGCAACAAAAGCAAAAGCTATTGCCTCTGGAACAAGAGCCAATGCCACAGTTAACCCTGATAATAATTCTTTTTTAGAAAATATCTTTTTCAAATTTATTTTTTTCATCTTAATTCCTTCTTTTAATCTCATAATGAGCGACGGTTATAACATGAAAAACAAATATCAACAAGCCTTTTTATGAAAATATTAACTTATTTATTAGTATTGATAATATAAACACCTAATATTCTTATTATTTTGACATCTTTTTTTAACTTTATCTGTATAACAAACCTTCTAGCTTTTTTAATTTTAGATTTAATTAAATACTTAATTCTTGCCAAGTTTATTTTTTTATTAAAATTAAAACAGTTAGAGTTATTATTAGATTTTATTAATTTTATATCATTAATATCCTTTGGTATCTCCATTCTTTTTTCTTTAAAATTTTTTAATTCATTTAAAGTAATAACTTTTATACCTTTATAGTAAAAATGATTTTCAGGATTGTATATTAGTTATAGCTCATCTTTATGAAGATTATGCTCAGAACCATCATCAAAATTAACTTCTGCATTTCCTGTACATGGTATATTTTTATTAGCTGAAATAAAATCTAAATCTCTTATTTGTCTTAATCCCCAAAGTCCCATAGGGTAGCTACCTATTATGCAAATATCATTTTTGTCGATATTATTTTTTTTAATATATTTATGCAAATAGCTCACCTGACTATCTATTAAAGAATTTTTGTAATTAAAAGGAACTGAATTAAAATATTCTAGAGTATTATCATTGAAATACACTTCTGCAAGCTCTATTGCTTCTTCATGTGTATCATTTATATGAATAGAGTAATTTTCTATATTATATATCTCTCTAACTTTAGATTTAAGAGCGACCATTTCATCTAGACTTTCACATGTAACAACATATACTCTCATTGGGTTACTGCTATCAAAAGAATTTTCTGCATGCTCTTGAGCACCAGAAAAACCATTCTTATAGTTTCCTATCCATTTTGTATCTTTATAACAAAGTTTTTTTATATTAACTAAACCATTTAAATTTAATTTAACATTCTTTTTATAATATATATTAGCATATTCTTCAATAATGTTTTCAACTTTAGAATCTAATTTAATATTTGCTCTAGGCTGAATATTAATTATAAAAGAATAAGGATTACTCTTTACAAACTCTAAAGCTCCAAAATCTGCAATATCACTTCTCAAACCCCTCTTAAGAAAGAATCTATAATCATAGCAGCTATTATCTTCGCTGATTTTCTCATCAACTGATACATCTTTATTTAAAAAATAACAAGAAACTAAACGGTGAGCACCATTTACTAACTGCTGCTCTTTATTTAATGGAATAAGTCCCTTTTTAGCATCAAACCCATTATTTTTTAAACTATCAAAAAGAGTTAAAAAGCTTTCCTCAAAGTGTTCTAATGTATTTTTATCATCCTCTTTGAACCCATTAAATATCTTTATTTGATAAAGATATAAGTTTTTAAAATAATTACTTTCTTTAAAAGGTAAATCTTTATACTTTAAAAAAAGATATTTGTATATTAAATCAAATCTATAATTTTTATAAAATATTTCTTTTGCTGATATGATTTTCATTATAAACTCCTAATTATCTTCTTAATTTTTTAATTGCTATTTTCTTTAAGTATAAAGGAATAGAGCTATCATTTTTTAATTCTTCTACATAAGATCTAGCCAACTCTTTACTAGATTGTAATAAAACTCTTCCAGAGCTTTTTATAGTTCTTGAAAAATTAGATTTAAACTTTTTAAGTTTACCTGTATCCTTCAGATAAGAGTATATTGATTTATTTATATACATAAAATCCTGTAAATCTCTATCTGTTTTACTATTAGCCATTATACTATTTGTTCTTTGTCTATAAAGAACCGCTTTACAATCACAGAAACACATAAAATCTATATTGCATAGAAGTTTATAATAAAACTCTAAATCTTCAAAGTGTATATGATTTGTAAATCTTAAGTCCTTGTTATCAAATATATCTTTTTTATACAACTTACTCCAAGCACAAATAGGCATTTTACCGATAGTTCTACTATTTACCTTATAAGTTTTATTTTCCCTAGATTTTTGAAACTTTTGAGGGTATATATTTTTAACACCGTCATCATCTAAAATAAAATTATCAAAATGAGTATATACAACACTTGTATTACTATCCACTGCACACATATGAACTTTTTCTAAAATATCAGCATATTTAAACAAATCATCTGAATCTAAAAACCAAATATATTTACCTTTTGCATTAGCTATACCTGTATTTCTAGCCCCTCCAAGCCCGAGATTTTCTTCATGAGTTATAATTTTAACTCTGCTATCTTGTTTTGCTTTAGCCTTCACTATGTTAATAGAGTCATCTCTCCCCAAGTCGTCTATACACAATATTTCTATATTTTGATATGTTTGATTAATCACAGAGTCTAAACACTCTCCTATATAATCTTGAACCCCATAAAAAGGTATTATAACTGATATTAAATCTTCTTTCATTGCACTTCCTTATAAATATTTTTTTGTATAACATAAAATAATATAACAGGCAATAAAAAAAGAGTCCTTTTTAAAAAACTCTTCTTTTAAATTAATATAAATACATAACTATTACTTATAAAAAAGTTATCTACATCAAAGTTGTTATTTTTTTATTTTCATCTAAAGCAACAAACTTTACCTGCCCTCCTGCAACATATTCATCATCTTCACCTTTTTTCACTCTAAATACATTAACATCCATAACCATAGAGCATCTTTTCATACTTGTTACTTTTGCTTTTACCTCAAGCACATCATGAACAAAAACACTTTTTGTCAACTCAATATTATCAAACCTCGTAGTTACACACTCTTTTCCTGTAATTTTTATAGCCAGAATAACTGCTAGCTCATCCATCCATGATATCAAAGTACCTCCAAATAAAGTTCCATACGAATTTAAATCTTTCGGCATTACTAAATGAGAAACACTATCTTTATATATTACCTCTTTTGACATTATAGCTCCTTCGCTGTGTTATGTTTTGTTGAAAAGTCTTTCACTATTAAAGTAGTTACAGGAGCATTTGAATTTTTATTAAACACTAAACCATGCCCTAAACATAATCCTATATTAATATTTAACTCTGTTTCGCTATCGTTAAGAACCTTAGCCTGATGAGCTGGGTCACAGCTTAATCCTTTTAGCTCTTCTCCAAATAAATCTGCATTTGTTAAACCGCTATCTTTACAATTTACTGTAATAACATCAAAGCCCTCTTGTTTTAATATCTCTTTTAGGGATTGAGCATATTTTTCCATTGATAAACAATTAGCCACCCCTATTTTATTTATACCAGAGTTCTTTGCAAAATCTATTAGCTCTTTTATTCTTGACTTATTAATAGAATCTTTTGTAACCTTCATTACTTGTAAAGAGTCTGAATCATATAGTTTCTCTTTTGACATTTATTTTTCCCTTGTTTTAATTTATTTTACTGCTATACTATATAAAAGCAGAGCTAAGTTATTTAACTCTGCCTTGGTTAATCAGGTGTTAGGAAACCTGTTTATCTAGCTCATCAAGTCTGTTTTGTAGTAATTTAATTCTAGCTTGATGAGCATTTATTTTTTCTAATATAGCTTCTTTATTTGAGCTATTTAGTAAACAGTTACCTCTTTTCCCAAAGTTATTTCCTCTAAAACAACCTCTAGGACCTGTTCCATCTCTATTTGGCATAGCAACCTCCTTTCTTTATTTTTTTTTAAAAATTCCCTCTTCTATTTTTATAGCCCAACCATTAATCAAAGCTTGAGCAACAACCTTTCTTGCTTCATTTACAAGTCGAGAGAAAGTTGAACGAGAAATATTCATAAGCTTACAAGCCTCTTCCTGAGTCATTTCTTCTGCATCAGCTAACTTCAAGGCCTCTAACTGATCATGCTTCAAGACTACTTGTTGAAGTTCAGATATCTTAATTCCTCTTGGTTTATAATAATAATTAACTAAGTCTTCAGATACATTTCTACATTTTCTTGGTCTTGGCATAAAAAATCCTTTTAGTTATGAACATATTCTCATTATCAATGTATATTCAAATACAAAAAATGTCAAGTTTTTTATAAAAAACTTGACATTTTATTAACTTAAACCGCTTTTTTTGTAATTATACTTTTTTATCAAATTTAAATTAAACAAAAATATTTAATACATATAATAACTCTGTAATTTAAAAATTATAACTATAATTTAAACCAAATGTTTGATATCCCCAATCTGCACCTTCTCTAACTATAGAGTATTTAAGCTTAAATTTATCTGCAATTTTATAATCTAAATTATGTTCATAACTTAAATCCCATTTACTTTTTCCACTTACTTTATCATTACCAACACCACTAGCAATTTTAACCTCATATTCTAAGCCATTTTTACTATTTGAAAAATATTTCCAAGGCATTAATCTTATATATAAAGCATTCTCTTGATCTGTTTTACCACCAGAAGTTTCAGAACTTTTATAAGAGCCACTTGGAATATAATCAAATTCATAAATATATCTCATATTTAAAAAACTATATGGATCAAATTCAATAACTGGCATAAATCTATAACTAATCCCCTGTATTTCACTATAATCTCTATGAACCACATTAGTTTTAAACCCTAAATGAAGCTTATCTTTAACAACAGGCCAGCGAAACCTAAGACCAGCAGATGCTATATGCAAACTATCATTAAGAGAACCAGAATCATCTATATTTCTTACATTACCTGTTGTATATCTAAAAGTTCCAATAACATTATCTGAAATATTATATTCTCCATATGTTTCTATCGCTCTTTGCTTAGTTTTTTCTCCAGAATTTGTTTCATTATTATATATCATTGTTGAAGATATATATCCATCTTTCGTATAATCCCTATACTCATTAACCACATCAGCTCTTGCCGAAGAAACAACTAAAGCAAAAACAAAAGTAAAAATTATTTTTTTAAAACTAAAATTCATATTATAATCCTTTCTAATAAATACAATAATTAGAATTATATATTATTTATATACTTTGTCAAGAAAAAAAACTTGACAAAATAGGAATTATATCCTAAATTAATTTATTAGAATTAGCACGAAGAGCATTTCCCATAAGGAGTGCTCTTTTTTTTAATCCCAAAAAGGAGACAAATATGACAACTCAAAAAATAAATGTCGGCACTATAGCAAACGACGACACAGGAGATTCTATTAGAGCAGCATTTCAAAAATGTAACTCTAATTTTGAGTCTTTAGATGTAAATAAAGCCTCTATAACACAAAACACTAATGACATTACAACAAATAAGACAAATATATCCAATAACACAGGCAATATTGCCATGAAAGCAAACTCTGAGGATGTTTTAAAAAAAGATGGCAGTGTCGAACTTAATTCAGGCTACACCCCTGTATCTGATTACGATATAACAACAAAAAAGTTTGTAGATGAAAGTACAGCTCAAATAACAATTAATAAATCCAACATATCTAGCAACACATCTAGCTTAGCAAACAAAGCAGAGTCCTCAGAAGTATTAAAAAAAGATGGCAGTGTAAATATAGATACAGGATACATCCCTAGTCATAACCTAAGCATTGCGACAAAAGGATATGTTGACGATGTTAAAACATTAACATTAAGCAATCAAACTGCTATATCCAATAATAAATTAAGTATTGCAACAAAAGCCAATTCTGCAGAGATATTAAAAAAAGATGGTAGTATTAGCTTAATAGATGGATATACTCCAAATTTGTCTTTAGATATAGCTACAAAAAAATATGTTGACGAGATAACATCTTCAATTGATGGAGGTAGTGGAGCATCAAAAACAGACTTATTAACAATATCTTCAGATTCTGAAAAATTAACTGGAGGTATTTCTGATACAAAACAAAGTGATTGGAATATTAGAGCCAAAAGCAAAATAGAAGCTAACTCTTCATCTATTGGTAGCAAAGCGAGCCAGAGCTCTGTTGACACTTTAACAACAAGAGTAACCACTGCAGAAACAAAGATAACTGACAATAAAAACAACTTAACTAATTTAGCGAATGTGGCAAACAGTGGTAGTTATAATGACTTAACTAATAAACCTAACATTCCTGCCAGTACTAGCGATATAACAAATGATAGCGGATTCATTTCAAATTTAAATTCATTCAATAGCGATAACTTATCAGAAGGGACACAAAATCTATATGATAAAACCGTTACAATAAATGGAGGAATTGACATTTCTGTTACCGGTACATATCCTAATTTCACAGTAAACAGCACTACTTCCGGTGGCATATCATCTCCAAATATGATTTGCGGAGGTGTAATTTCTAACAACTCTTCAAACCCAGATGAAATTATTGATATATCATCTTTTAAAGCAAGATCTAGCAATGACACTCAAGATATAATTGTAAGTTCTAATTCTATAAATATAACCCTAAACTCAAGCTGGGCTAATGGGATCACTCCAACATTATCTAATGCTTCTATTCACCTTTGGGCTGATTACAATTCTGGGACTACAAGATTTATATTAGATGATGTTAATGGCTCTAATATATCTGGGGCAAAAAGAAGAGTCGCATCACTTATAACAGATAGTAACGGAGATATAATTCCTTTTGATAGCTTTGCAACAGCTAATGGGGGCTTAGAAGTAATATATAAATACCCTATCTACAATAATATAGGAGAGCCAACAGTTGCAACAAAAATAAATTTATCCATTCCTAAAGGCATTATATTAAACCCCTTAGTTATAAATAAAATTACTCATAAAAACTCTGGATGGTCTAATCATTATTTTTGGAGTGGTTATAAAAGCTCCACTCCTAGACCCGAGTTTTTTCTAACCCTTGAAAATGATTTAATTGAACAACAAAGCATTAACCTCAATGGTATAAAGACTAACAATGATGCTCAGATATGGTATGTAAAATTCACTTCATCTGGGAATATATCAATAAACCAACTATTCACAAATGGATATATAGATGAAAGGATATAATTTATGCTTAAATATATAAATATAGATAATAAAATTAAAAAATTAACAGATGAAGAAATTAAAAAATTAGAAACTAAAAAAGATTATAAACAGCTAAGAAAAATGGAGTACGGAACACTATCTCAGCAAATAGAGTTTATTACTGAAAATGGTGTTGAAGCTTGGCAACAAAAAGTTAGAGATATAAAGGTAAAGCACCCTAAACCCAAAACATTAACGGCTATATAAAATGATAGCTCTTGGTTAATATAACCAAGAGCTATTTATTTATTTCTTTAAAAAATTAGCATATTTTACACAATATATTCCCAAAATATAAAACCTCGTAAAATTGTTTTTTATTTTTCTTTTAAAAACAGGTATGTTTAATATTTTTATTGTCAAATCTCTACTAGATAACAACTTATATTCAAATAACTTAACACCTAAAAATTTAATATAACTCTTTCTTATTATATTAAGGTCGTAATTTATAGGTTTATCAATTATTTCATAATACTTCTTTTTATTTTTTTTATTTAATTTCTTAGTTATAACAACTGTGTTATAACTATTTCTACTGCTCAAATGAGTAATATTTTTAAAATATTTTCCTATTATATTATCATACCAATCAGGATCTTTAACTGTACAATGGGCATTTTCTCCATTAGGGAGAATATTCTGTGCTTTAGCATGGTGCAAATTAAAATATGCAAACCTACAAATGGAGGATATATGCTCTAATATATTAGGTATATCTTGCTCAGGAATGTGCTCTAATACATCTGTATTAATAACCATATCAACCTTATTAACTGGAATTTTACTATATTCTTTTATTGCAGGATCATATTTATATATTTTTTTATTTTTATAAATTTCTTGAAGCTTATCAGCTAAAACTCCCTTGCCACAACCATAATCCAATATTGTTTTAGGTTTATATATATTAATTATAAAACAAATTTCTTCAATAAAACTTAATGAGCTAGTTCCAAAATCCTCTTTACTATTATGTAATTCTTCATACTGATTTATATATTTTTCATTTAAAAGCCCCATATGATATTCCTCCTATTTTAAAACAACTTACTATACTTAATCTTCTTCATGAAATCTAAAGATTTTGGGTTAGGAGAAGCATTCCTTAACTTAATTCCTTCTTCCGTAAAAGCTTTATTTGCTTTTTTTATCCAATTAAACATGCCTTCTTTATCCTTTATAGAATTGTTAAGACACCTACCCTGTTCTCCTTTAGAATCTTTATAGAAATGATTGTTATCTTTATTAAAAGACAAATCAACACCTATTAAATATATTTCTTTAATACCCATGTATCTAGCCATCATAAGCATTATAGAAACCACTGTAAAGCCAGAATGACAATACTTTGTCATATCATCACTAACACAAAACCTATTAAGTTTTTGTGGAGTATGGAAAAACGAAACAGTACTATAATCTTTTTTAAATTTAAAATATTTAACACAATCTGTATTAATAATAAACGAGTCCGCAAAATCCTTATCAATTTCAGATTCAAACTCAGGAATAAATTTACTATCAGTCAAAAAGTGATAATGAGTTTTATTCAAACCCTTTTCTTTTAATTTGTATCCCCTATTAGCACTAAACAAAATATAATCACTATTATTTAATTTACTTAAATCTAAATCATTAATAGAAGGAGCCCCTCCTATAATTATACATTTCTTACCTTTATACTTGTTTTTAAGTTTTGATGTTTTTGCTTTTTCAGCGGGAGTCATCTCTCTAGAAATATGCTCTGCTTCTTTCAAAATATCCTCATACTTATTATCTTTATTAACAACAGGAGAAAATGAGCTCTTTATATTTTCTTTAATTAAAGCCTCTTTATTAAATAACACAATATTAAATAGAGATAACTTATGTTCTTCCAAAGTTTTTAATTTTGAAAGAACCTTAATTCCAAACAAATAAAATTCTTTTAGACTCTTATCTTGATTTTTATTAAATATAATCTTTGCAACCGTAAATTTAAAAGCTATATCCGTAGTTTTCAGATTTCTGAAAGAAATAATAATAAATCTTTTTCTTATTACTTCACCTATAATCTCTTTTTTATAAAACTTAACATGTAAAAATGATTTTTTATCTTTGTTTTTAGGCTTAAAAGTTTTATACCCATCTTTCACTTTTATATATAAAATCCAATTTTTCTTACGAGTTGCTGTTCTTTTCTTTTTTAATAATTGAACACCGAATAAATATATTCCCCATTTATTAGAATCATATTTTTTAACTCTTTTATACTCTAAAACATAAGGAATACCTGCTTTTATATTATAACCATAAATATCTTTAGTTATTTCTAAGCTATTTTCTTTTAGGTTATTCCAAGGTGGTCTTATATACTTATTCGCTACATCACCTTTATTGGATATCATTAAAGGCTCATAGTGTTTATGATCTGACAAAGGAGCAAAATAAATTCCAGAGAAGTTTTTCTTATCTAAATTTGTTGGAGCACAATAGCATAGACAGTCTATTAAACAAACTACATCTTCAATAGAGAAAAATAGCTTTTTTGTTTGCAAACTACTTGTCAACTCTTTTGTTAAATCAATGATACCTTGTGTAATATCACCATATACAGACAACCTTTTCTCTTCATGTTTATTGATATCTATATATACTGGTTTATTATTCTCATCCAAATCTTTTATAGGTCGTTCAGGGGCTCCTATGAAAAACTCAAAAATAGTCCAATATTTAATACTATTAAATTTCTCTTCTATAAGGTTATCACATTTAAAATCTTTGCTCATCACTTTAGCTTCAGGTAAAATATGCCAATATATACCCAAAATATCTTTGTTTTCATCAAGTTTCTCCAATAAAGATTGACTAGAAAACTTTCCAGTTATAGTATCAACCATTGCAAATTTTTTATCTAACTTAAATGAAGAAATATATTTTTTCATTTGTTTAAATTTCTTTGCAGAAAACTTCTCTAGCTCTTCATCTGTAACAACATCTTTATTTAAAATATCTGAAGCTTTTCTTCTCATAGCTCTCTTTAAAATAGAATCATCTTTATGGAATGCAAATGATGTCATTTCTGACATAATTCTAGGAGCATACACATAATGAGTCTTAACTTTAGGCATTAAGATATTAAAAACTTTTTCTAAAGAATAACCATCTCTTGCTACGAACACAACATCTTTTAAATTGTTATTACTTACTATTTCACTAATATAATCACAATATGTGTAAGCTAAAGAACCTCCGTAATATTTCCCCATTAAATACCAATAATCTTTTTCCCATGTTTTACCTTCTAAAACAAAATCTATTGCCATCTGCATAATTAAAGCTGAACCACCAACAGATTTATGTCTTTGAATAAATTCTTCTATTTTTTTATTATTATTAGATAATTTTATAAACCTATCTAACACTTTAGGGTAGTGAACCCCCTTTATACCTATATTATTTGCCTGAACAAAATCAGAATGATGGTTATCCCCTATATGAACTACATTCTTTGCTTTTAGAGATAAATCTTTTAATACTTCTTTGTAAAGATTACCTGTCCCTTTTCCTTTTCTATATTCTGAAGATACATATAATTTCTCATACTTATCATATCCATTTTTTTCTACAACTTTCTTTAGAAAAGTAGCTGGTAAATACATATCTGAAACAAATATGACTTTCTTTTTCTTCCTTAGAGCATATTTATAAACATTATATATTTCAGAATTTTGGAATAATACTTTACCCTCTAAATCTAGTTCTTTTTTCTTTAGAGATTTAAACTTCGGATTTATTTCCTCATATATTTCATCAAGTGTGATGTCTTCATATTTAGGATTATTCCCTTTTATAATTCTTCTTGTTCTTCTTTCGGCATTAACTCTCTCTTCAGCGAAGCCTTCAACATTCTCTAGTTGCTCTAAATGGCTAAACAAATCTACAGGCTTAGCATAAGGCCTCAACAAAAGAGTATCAAATATATCAAAAGATACTACATCGTAATTGTCTATAAGATTTTTTAATTTATCTGCTTTAAATTTCATTCTTTATACCTATTATTTATTATTATTATCAACAAAGTGAGTCTTATATAAAGACCTATACACTCCATTTTCTTTATTTATAAGATAATTATGATTACCTTTTTCTACTATTTCCCCATTATCTATAACTATTATTTTATCAGCATGCCTAATTGTTGATAATCTATGAGCTATAATTAAAACTGTTTTATTTTTTATTAAATTTTCTATTGCTTGTTGTACAACTTTCTCTGATTTATTGTCAAGAGCAGAAGTAGCTTCATCTAATATAACTATAGGAGCATCTTTCAAAAATGCTCTAGCAATTGCAATTCTTTGTTTCTGTCCACCAGAGAGAAGAGACCCCATTTCTCCAATTTGAGTATCTAAACCTTTTGGTAAAGAAGTTACAAAATCCTCTAAGCAAGCAGATTTTATTGCATGCATTAACTCTGCCTCTGTTGCCTTAGGTTTCCCTACTAACAAGTTTTTCCTAAGAGTCCCTGAAAACAAGAAATTGTTTTGAAAAACAACAGAGATATTATCTCTTAAAGAGTTCATCGTTAAATCTCTAATGTCATTACCATCTATTGTTATACTTCCTTCTTGTATATCATAAAATCTAGGTATTAAATTTACCAGTGTACTTTTGCCCCCTCCAGAATTACCAACAAAAGCAAATGTTTTTCCCATATCTATTTTTAAATTAATATTTTTTAATACAGGTCTATTGCCTACATATCTAAAGTTTACATCTTTAAATTCTATCCCTTGATTAACTGTTTTTAATACTTTTGCATCACTGCTATCATTAATAGCAGATTTTTGCTCTAGAATTTTAAACATTCTTTCCATAGCAATAAAAGATAATTGAACTGACCCAAATAACTTACCTATTTTTTTTATAGGTGTATATAACATCATTAATGATACAGTGAAAGAAACAAAACTACCCGGAGTAATATGGCCTTGTTCTATTAAAGAGCCCCCATACCAGATAACTCCCGCAATACCACAAGCAACAAGTATATTCATAACTGGAGATATTGCTCCAGTTCTTTTTGTTATTTTAATTTTTAGCTTAAAGAAATCATTTAAAGTCTTTTCAAAATCTTTTTGAGTTGATTTTTTTAAGTTATATGTCTGAATTATCTTATTACCATGAAACACCTGATTAAAATGAGTCAAAATCAATCCTCTGGAAGCAAATATTCCTTTTGTAGCCTCTGTTATCTTTTTTCTAACATTTGTTAATGGAACCATAGCCAAAAACAGAGCAATTAATGCTAAAATAGATAGCCTCCAAGAGTTTACAAACAAAACAACTATAAGAGCTATTGATGAACAAAGTCTAACTGAAAAAGTTTTTATATTTTGCAAAAGACCTGAACAAGCATTATCAACATTATTGTTAAAGTTAAAAATAATATCTCCTGAAGAGCTGTTATCAAAAAAAGCTTGTTCCCTATTTAACAACTTTTTAAACATTTGACTTTTAATATTTATGGATATCTTTTCTCCTACATAAGCATTCAAGAATGTAGAAACAAACATTAATATACTTTGGATTATCGTAATTCCTATTATTACAATAGGAATATAACTTGCTGAAACTGACTTCTCAACTAATACAGTATCCATAAAAGGTTTTAAAAGATAAGCAACCCCAGCTTCCAAAGCACCGATGGGAACACTCATAATCAAAGAGATTATAGCTGCCCACTTATAAGGCTTTATAAACTTCCACATCTTGCGGTAGTTTTTATACATAACAGTATTTATAATTTTTTTCTTTATAACCTTAATCATGCTATTGTCAAATAACCTTTTACTATAGTTTAACATTAATCTATGTTATATATTCTTTTAATTAAAATGTCCAGTTCTTTTAGATAATTAAAGTACAAAAGTACTATTTAAATCTAATAATATTTGCTATATTTCTCAAATTCTTCAAAAGAAGTTTTTTCTTTTTATTTTTTGCAAGTTCTTTTTTAACAAACTCATTGTCATGATTCATTACTAAATTATAGAATTTAACTTCAAAACCACTTCTAGAGCTCATAAATTCTTCAGTGAAAGTTTCAAATAACTTTCTTAACTCCTTTAAAAAATTATCCTTATTTAAATCACAGGTTTTTACTAAATGCTTATAAAGCCATTTGAAAGACTCTGTTTCTGATTGCTTACCAAACTCTTTATAAAACTCTATTACTTTTCTATAGATCTCTACTTCATAGAAAAAGCTCTTCTCCTCTTGACTATCATAATAGCTATTAGAGAAAGAATCTCCTATTCTAGTATAAAAGTAAGCCCCCGCATTAGATATTGAAATCCTATTAGCAAAATGAAATAATTGTATATTAAAGAGATGATCCTCAAACATCAAACCTTCAGCAAAATTTAATGAATATTTATTAAAAAAATCTCTTTTAAAAAGCTTATTGCATACACTTATTCTCATTTCATTCCATTTTATATCTTTAATATCATAAGATCCTTCATTAAGCTTTAACTTATTCTTCGAGCTAATGTTTTTATTCTCATACACACTAACAAGCTTATCGTTATATGAAAAATCTGCATCAGATTTTTTTAAAGCACTATATAATCCTGATATATAATTCTCTGATATATAATCATCCGAATCTAAAAAATAAATAAAACTTCCAGAGCTATTATTGACTCCAAAATTTCTAGAAAATGAAAGACCACCATTTTTATTATGATATATTTTAATTCTATCATCTTTTTGTTTATAATTTTCTAAAATATCAGCACAAGAGTCAGGAGAGCCATCATTAACACAAACTATCTCTAAATTTTTATAGTCCTGATTTATAACTGAATCTAAACATCTAGGTAAATACTTCTCAACATTATAGATAGGTATAACAACTGATATCAAATCATCCATATTAATCTAATCTCCATATTATATATTTTTTATATTATATACAATAAATCATTATAAATGTCTATAAAAAACTCTTTACAAGTAGACAAAAAAAGTATTAGCATAAAAAAGAGGAGTATTTATTATGATATTAATCAAATTTTTAAAAAGCCGCATGCAAAAGCTATCTTTATCTGATATAGCTTTTCTAAAATTAGCATGCATTAGCTTTGGCATAATGTTAGCATCAATTTTTCCTGAAGCACTATTAAGATTGAGTTGGAAAAGCTGGATAACAATCTCTATTATACTTATGCTAAAACCATTTTATAGTTTTTATTTAAAAAGATAATATGAAAGGAGTTTATTATGAAAATAAATAAAATTATTACTATGATAGCAGTATTAAGCCTATCAACATCCGTTTCAACAGCTATAGCTCAAAATAAAATACCTGCTAAAAACAGTCGACCATCATATAGACAAGAAAGAAAAGACTACCGTTCAGACATGAAATCTGAAAGAAAGAGCTATCGTTCAGACATGAAAGAAAGCAGAAAAGATTTTAAGCAAGATATGATGCAAGAACGAAAAGAATTTCAACAAGATATGATGCAAGAACGAAAAGAATTTCAACAAGACATGAAAGAAAAGCGAAAAAGCTATAAAGAAGAGATGATGGAACAAAGAAAATCTCGAAAAGAAGAGATGAAAGAGAGAAAAAGAGATAGAAAAACTCAGAAAAAAGAAAAAAGAATGGAAAGAAGAGATAATAGACAAAAGAATAAAATGAATAAAATAAAAGAAAGAAGAGGCAAAAGATTTTCAGAAAATTAAAATTATAAAAGCTCCTAAAAAAATAGGAGCTTTTATTTATCTTGTATAATTTCATTTTATATGATATTAAAAACTTATGGAAAAGATAAATGGATTTTTAGTTATATATAAGCCTTTAGGGATAACATCAAATCAAGCTCTAGGCATATTAAAAAGAGCTATAGGAAAACAAAAAATAGGACACTTGGGCACACTAGATCCTTTAGCAGAAGGTGTCTTGCCAGTAGCATTAGGAGAAGCAACCAAAGCGATACCCTACCTAACTAATAACAAAAAAACATATGAAATAAAAATAAAATGGGGAGAACAAACATCTACTGATGACACAGAAGGTGAAGTTATAAAAACATCAGATAATCGCCCTAAACTTCAAGAATTGAAAGAAGCTATAAATACTTATCAAGGAAAAATAAAACAAACACCTCCTAACTTTTCTGCTTGCAAAATCAATGGACAAAGAGCTTACGATTTAGCAAGACAAGGAAAAGAGGTAAAAATAAGAGCAAAAGATGTAGAAATATTTTCTATAGAAATATTGGATCACAATGAAGAAGAAAGTTCTATAAGAGTGTTTTGCAGCAAAGGAACTTATATGAGGTCTTTAGCTAGAGACTTAGGAGTTGATTTAAATTGTTATGGACATTGCACATCAATAAAGAGAACTCAGTCAGGAGACTTCAATTTAGAGCAATCTATAATGCCTGAAGATTTCACTAATGCAAATAAAAAAGTAATATCAATTTCGGAAGCTCTTAAAGATTTATACACATTAGAGCTAAACAATGAAGAAGCTAAAAAAATAAAAAATGGCTTATGTATAACAAAGTTAGAAAAAATTCAAAACATTGCATTAGCTATAAATAACAAAACCCCTATAGCTTTTGTGAAAGAAGTTGGAGACGAAAAAATAAGAGCAGTAAAAGTATTTAATTTATAAAAAAGGAGGTTATAAAACCTCCTTTTTTATTTTATATTGTGAACGAAGCTATATTTTTCTTCTTATTTGATTTCTTATTTATAATTTCAGCAACATCAAATGCCATTTCTAATGCCTGCTCATTATTAAGCCTCGGATCAACTTTAGTTTCATAATTAGCACTTAAATCTTTAAGATCACAAGAACCACCAATACATTCTGTGACTTCTTTACCAGTCATCTCTAAATGCATACCAGCAGGGATAGCTCCATTTTCTTGACAAACTTCAAAGAAAGCCTCTAATTCCTCTAATATATCAGAGAAAAACCTTGTCTTTGTCCCATCCTCTAAAGATTTACCATTTCCATGCATAGGATCAGAAATCCATGTAACATTTAAACCTTCTTCTTTAACCGCATTAATTAGTGGTGGCAAATCTTCTCTTATTTTATCTTTACCAAATCTAGCAATAAGAGTAATTTTACCTTCTTCATTATCTGGATTTATAGTCTTAATTAAAGATTTCAACTCATCAGGAGTTAAACTTGACCCGCACTTAATTCCAATAGGATTAATAATGCCTTTTAAAAATTCAACATGAGCACCATTAGGCTGTCTTGTTCTATTTCCAATCCATAGAAAATGACCAGAAGTATCTACTTTTTCACCTGTTAAACTATCTATTCTAACCATTGGCTCTTCATAATCTAACAATAAAGCTTCATGAGATACATAAAAATCCGCCTCTTTCACACTAACTTTTGAACCATCAACCATAACATGACCATTAGATAAAGAATCTAATATAGTCTCAATATCTGAAGCTAGCTCTTGGTATTTGGCTTTAGCTGGGCTATTTTTTACAGATTCTAAAAGCCACTTAGAAGCTAGATGCAAATCCGCATAGCCCTCTACTGCAAGAGATCTAATAAAGTTTAAAGTAGATGCTGATTGATTATAAGCTTCTAACATTCTTTTTGGATCAGGTATTCTTGATTCTTCGTTAAAATCATAACCATTGATAATATCACCTCTATATGAAGGTAAAGAAACACCATCCCTTGTTTCAACATCACTAGATCTAGGCTTAGCGAATTGACCAGCCATTCTACCAATCTTACAAACTCTTTTATCTGCTTTAAACATAAGAATTGCTGTCATTTGCAATAAATGAGCAAAAGTTGCTTTAATAGATTGAGTATCAAATGAGTCAAAGCTCTCCGCACAATCTCCACCTTGAATAACAAATCTTTCTCCCCTACCTGCTTCAGCTAGCTCTTTTTTAAGATTTCTAACTCCACCAGCAAAAATAAGCGGAGGCCTTTTTCTAAGCTTTGCCTTAACATCTTTTAACTCTTCTGTGTTTGGATATGTTGGCATTTGTATTCTTTCTTTTTCTTGCCAAGACTTCTCACTCCATTGTTTTTCCATACTTACCTCTTTCTTATGTTATAAAAAAAAGACCTTTTTTCAAAGGTCTTTTCTTAAAATTTTTGCAAATAGCTAAATTCTCAAACCGACCTTAATCGCTTTGTCCAAAAAAAATAGTTAAATGCAAAATAATTCTGTTTCATTATTATTTTTCTTCTTTCTTAGCTGATGCCGCAAACATTCCTGCGAATCTACCTTCGAATTTATTTCTTTGTGAAGAACCAACCACAACAAAATCTTTAGACTTTGTGTAAGCGGGATGGTTATTAGAATCAATATCTAGATGCATTTCATAACCTTCCTTAGCGCCCAACACAGAGTTAATTTCAACTACTTCACCTGTAGATAGTGTTACTTTCATTGGTCCATACTCTGGATGTATATTTTTTTTCATTTTTAGTTTCTTCCTTATTAATATAATTAATCGTTCTACTTTTATATAGTAGAACTAATAAAAAGTCAAGGTATTTTTTACAATACTTGCTCTACCTTTTTAACCTCTTCAATTTTTTCAGTTAAAATTCTTTCAACTCCGCCTTTTAAAGTCATTCTTGACATTGGACAACCAACACAAGCACCCTCTAACTGAACGAATACTGTTCCTGTTTCAGGATCGTAATCAATTACAGTAACATCTCCGCCATCATTTTGCATTGCTGGACGAATAGTTTCATCTAGTATTTTTTCGATCTCTAAAATTATATCTTTTGACATTTTAAGCCCTTTCTCTTAATTGCTTTATTTGTATAACATCATTTAAAAAAAATATCAATTGAAAAAAAATAAGTTTTAATATATAACTTTACTCATGTTTAAATTACACCTAGATTCTAAAGATAAAGTTACACAGAATATATACTCTGCATGCTCAAGTTCTAAAGTAAAAATGCTATCAGAACTTGCCTCAGACAGAGCGGTAATTTATATAACAAACCATGATAGTGATTGTCATAAAATTAAAGAGCAAGCTTTATTCTTTAATAAAGATGTTAATGTTGAAGTTTTCTCTGCATGGGATTGCTTACCTTATGATAGAGTATCTCCATCCATAGAGATAACATCATCAAGAGTATCTTGCTTAAACAAGATTATTAAAAACCAAAACAATGGCATTCTAATAATAACATCGATAAAGGCTATTAGTAGATTAATACCCTCTAAAGAAAATCTTTTCTCACAAAAAATTAAAACATATAAGATTGGAGATGTTGTAAATCTTGAAAAACTAAGGCAAGAACTTGATAAAAACTCATTTTTCGAAAGTAACACAGTTAGAGAATGTGGACAATTTTCCATAAAGAATAATATTATAGATATATACCTATCAAATGTAGAGCCTCCTGTTAGAATAATGCTACAAGGAGAAAAAATTATCTCTATTAAGAGCTTTGATCCTGAAAAACAAACATCTATAAAAAATATAGAATCTTTCTCTATATTGCCTATTAATGAATTAAACCTAAGTGATAAAAATATAGAGAACTTCAATAATCAATATAAATCAACTTTTTCTAATTCATTTAACGATCCTATATTAAAGGCTATAAATGAAAAGAGAAGAATTGCAGGAATGGAACATTGGTTACCATTTTTATATAATCAAATGAGCTCTATATTTGATTATTGTGAAAACTATGTATTCGCTTTAGAAGCTGATTACACATTGGCTTTAAACTCCAGACAAACAGAGATACAAGACTTATATCAATCTCGCTTAGATATGTTGGAAATAAGTTCTGAAAACAAATATAGGCCGATTCCTATGAAAGAAGCTTTTATAACAGAGGAAGCCTTTGAAAAACAATTAAAAAATAAAAGCACTTATATCTTTCATGATAACAAATCTGAAAAAGACAAAAGCTTCGATGCAGGATTTTCATTTATAGATGCTTTTACAAACACTAAAAACTCTTTTGAAGATATAAAAGATAGAGTAAATAATATAAAGAATAAAAAAACAATTATAGCTTGCTACTCTGAGGGCTCTAGAGATAGAATAAATTCTATATTAAGAGAACACGACATCAGCAACATCAAAAAAATAGATAACATTAGTGAAGCTAGAAAAATCTCTGTATCCTTAGCCATAACACCAATAAACAAAGGTTTTGAGAATAACGACTTCTATATAATAACAGAGCAAGATATATTAGGTGAAAGAATATCTAGAAAAGCAAAAAGAGAAGTTAAAGCTGATAACTTTATATCAGAGATATCAAATCTTAATGTTGGAGACCTAGTTGTCCATGCAGAGCATGGTATAGGTAGATTTGAAGGTTTAGAAGTTATCGAATCAATGGGGATTAAGCACGACTTTTTAAAAATAGTATATAAAGGTGAAGACAAACTTTTCGTTCCAGTTGAAAATCTAGACATGCTATCAATGTTTGGAGAAGAACATTGCAATCTAGACAAACTTGGAAGCTCTTCATGGCAAGCAAGAAAAGCAAAAGTTAAGAAGAACCTTTTTGCAATAGCTGAAGGCTTAATGAAAATTGCTGCAAAAAGGCAATTAAAGAAAGTAGAGAAACTTGAAATAAATCAAGGCGAATATCAAGAGTTTTGTTCAAAATTTCCATACAACGAGACAGAAGATCAAATTAAAGTTATAAATGAAGTTTTAGATGATATGCAATCAGGCAAAGCTATGGACAGATTGGTTTGTGGTGATGTAGGCTTTGGTAAAACTGAAATAGCTATTAGAGCAGCTTTTGCAATGGCAAAATCGGGCAAACAAGTAGCTATAATAGTTCCAACCACCCTGCTCTGCATGCAACACTATAAAAACTTCAAAAACCGCTTTATGCACTTTGGTATTAAAGTTGAACAATTATCAAGATTAGTAACACCAGCTCATGCAAAAAAAGTTAAAGCGGGACTCACAGATGGAACAATAGATTTAATAATAGGAACTCATGCCTTACTATCTGATAGTGTTAAATTTAAAAACTTAGGTTTATTAATAGTTGATGAAGAGCAAAGATTCGGGGTAAAACAAAAAGAGAAAATAAAATCAATAAAAGATGATGTTCATGTCTTAACATTAACAGCAACTCCAATTCCTAGAACACTCCAACTATCTCTAACTGGAGTTAGAGATTTGTCTCTTATCACAACCCCTCCAGTTGATAAACTAGCCATAAGAACATCAATACTACCCTATGATAGTGTAATAATCAAAGAAGCTCTATTAAAAGAGCATTATCGAGGGGGGCAAAGCTTCTATGTTTGCCCTAGAATTAAAGATATTCCTAAGATACAAAAAAGACTCGATACAATAGTTCCAGAGCTAAGCTACATAACAGCTACAGGACAATTATCTGGAAAAGATTTAGATGAGAAAATGTCAGCATTCTACAATGGAGAAGCAGATATTTTACTTGCTACAAATATTATTGAAACAGGTATTGATATCCCTTCAGCAAACACAATTATATTTCATAGAAGCGATATATTAGGATTATCTCAACTATACCAATTAAGAGGTCGTGTTGGCAGAGGCAAATACAGAGGATACTCATACTTTACATACTCAGAAGATAAGATTCTATCCGATAAAGCTAAAAAAAGATTAGAAGTTATTGAGACTCTTGATTCCTTAGGAGCTGGATTTCAACTATCTAGTTATGACCTAGATATAAGAGGAGCTGGAAACCTATTAGGAGAACAACAATCTGGACATATAAAAGAGGTCGGACTTGAAATGTATCAAAACATGCTTAGAGAAGCTGTTGAGCAAGTTAAAGCGGGTGGTAGCATTGAGGATATATCTCTAGATAATCATAGTGTAAATATTAATATTGGCATTTCTGTATTAATCTCTCCAGAATATGTACCGGATATGTCTTTAAGAATGAGCTTATATAAAAGAGCTTCTAAACTAGAAAATTTAAAAGAAATAAATGATTTCCATATAGAAATGATCGATAGATTTGGAGAAATGCCTGAGGAATTTAAAAACCTTTTAGAAACTGTTGAAATAAAGATATTAGCAAAAGAAGCTGGAGTAGCAAAAATAGAAGCTGGAAAGTCCGGAGGAAGCATAACACTATACGAAGAAAAGATAAAAGATTTTGATAAGTTAATTAATACTGTCATGACTAACCCTCTACTTAAAATACATCCAGACAACCAAATAAGTATTATTGGTGCAGGCTGGTCAGATAGTTGTAGAAAAATCCAAAGCATAAAAAAATTACTTAAACAGCTAAAATAAAAACACTTTTTTACAAAAAGTTGCATTATATTGAAATATGTGATATAATAGGTCTCGTTTTATTGGAAAAATCAATGTGACAGGACTATAACAGCTTATGGATAATGGCATCAATATATTTAAATTTAAAAGCAATGAAGAAATTGCAAAGAATGAAGAAAACATAAAAAATTTACTTCTATCATTGAGCAGTAATGACAATCTTCATCTTTATGAAAAAATAGATTTGATAATAGAAGAATTAAAGGAATCTTTAAGAGATTATCCTACTTCTAGAGCTATAATATATAATGGATTAGAATCATATATATGCGATTCTAATAATAATTCTGAATATGATGATTACTGCAAACATAAAATGATTCAAAGCAACATATTAAATAAAAAAATTCTAAAGAATCTTATAGAAAGCAATCAATACGGAGAAGTGTTTTTAGCAGAAATTTTTGAAAGTCTCTTAGGGAAAAGCTTAGATGAAGAAACTGACTTTGATTTTCTAAGAGAGAATTTAATAAGCCCTAAAACAACACATTATACGAAAATTAAAATAGCTAAATCTTTAAAATTTGATGAAAAAAAATTAATAGATATTATTAGAAAAGACGACTTATCTTTTGATATTAATAATGAACTATATAATAATTTAAGAGAAAAGGATAGTCTAAGAATTGAAACAAGGATTGTTCTTGAAAATAGAGTAAGAAATAGCATTGAAGTTTCTCCTGAAGAAAGAAGAAACATTGTAAACTTAAATACTATTTCTGAAGACACTGTAAAAACAATGCTACAATTTGAAACAAGTCAAATTGTTCAAGATGCTCTAGTTGATTACATTAAGCTATTATACAACCATACAACACTGCCAACAGCAGTTAAATCTATATTAAATAGCCTTGCAGCTGGAGAAGTTGAAGGCAGACCTATAAAAATAAGTAATCATTATAAAAAGAAAATTGTAGAGCTTCATATGATTGATGAGCCTGTTGTTAACAATATACTTTCAACAGAAAATGATGCAATTTTAAAATATACTTGTCTAGATTATTTAAAAGTAATAAATGATAGAGAAGGCAAACTATCAAAAGATACAGTCAATATATTAGAACACATGCTTAAAGAAGATTGGATAACAACTGAAAGAGTATTAAGAACAAAATCCATTTCTCCTAGAAGCACTGTTAAAATCCTAACCACTAATGCTCATCCTTTAGTCTTAAAAGCTGGGTGGGATTATTTATCTCATTTATCTAGTAAAAAAGAAACCTCTGAAGACTTCTTACCAAACCTTAAAACAAAAGAAGTAGAACTGTTGAAAAACCTATTCATTAAACACAATAGAAAAAACTCTAGACTTTTTAAGCATATACACAATACGGTTAATCAAAAGAAAAATAAAGAGTTATCTAAGAAGAATTTCTTTAACAACCCAAAACATAAAACTCATTCTGAGGAAATTAAACTGGTTTTTAAAGAACAGCCTAGACCAAATATGGTTCATAAAGATTTTAAAAAGATTGAGAATAAGCATAAAATACCTCATAAAATCATAATTAATGAAAAAGAAGTATTAAAAGGACCAAGTATATAGCATATTAAACAGCTATTCTTTCTTTATAAAAGTATCTCTCTGACATTATAAGTATTTTTTCATAAAACTTGCCAGTTTTAACAGCAAAGTCACATATAGATACTTTTTGTATCACTTGTTTCTTCCCATTAAAACCTTTTATATCTACTTCAAAACCATCTATTATTCGCCAAAAATCACTTATAGTTATTTTCCAAATACTATTAACTTCGTTTTTATCCCATTTTAGCTCAGATATTTCTCTATCAAACTCAGCCCATAAAGTATAATAAATTGATTTTTCTCTTAAACACCTTTGCCCTTTTATAAAGAGTCCTATTTCAAAACTTTTACCACCATTAACAATATTAGACAATTCTTTATCATAAATACCCACTCTTTTCACAAGCATCTCTTTTATTAATGACCTAGCAGAATGATGTTCATAATAGCAGGTAGAAAAGAAATCAAACTTGCCCTTTGATTTAAAAGAGTAATAAGAATTTTTCTGAATCAAAAATGTTGGCTCTTTGCAATTTTTAAACATTAGGATAATCCTTAAGGACTTATGCCAAAAATCGACATCTCTAGCTGATAGAGCATCTTTAAAATCAACTTTCCATTTAGAGCTTTGCTCTAGAACGTCAAAAACTTCAATTTTTCTGTCCTTCATACAACCCTTTTTCAAATAAAAAAACAAAATATAACAATATTTTATACCTTTATTAAAAAGGTTGTCAAGAAACTAAAAAAATATTAACTATTCATTAATAAATTTAAATCCTTGAAAGTTCTTGACCATCTTTTGTGTCTTTAACAGCAAACCCCATTGAAGCAATGTGATCTCTTATTTCATCTGACTTAGCCCAATCTTTATTAGCTCTAGCTTCTCGTCTTTGATCTAGCATAACTTGAACATCTTCTGGAATTTCTAAAGCTTCATCAACTTCAATTTCTGTTAATCCCAATGAAAATACTTTTTCAGCATTAGAAATCACATTTAACTTATCTTTTGCAGACAATTCAGCATCTTTTAATGCTTCCCACATTGTAGCCAATGCTCGTGGAGAATTAAGATCATCAAATAAATAATTATTAAACTTCAATATATAGCTATCTAACAATTCAGAATTACTATCTTCACTTACTTCTTTCTTTAGTTCTTTAATCTTTTTTACTAAATTATTATAAGTATTTTTAGCACTATCAAGATTCTCATAACTAAATATTAATTGAGTCCTATAATGAGCTGTTAAGCATAAATATCTATAATGCTCTGGCAAATACCCCTTCTCTTCTAGAGAAGAAACCGTAAACTTATGCCCTTTTGATTTAGACATTTTACCTTCTTTAAGGTTTAGGTGCTCACCATGCAACCAGAAGTTTACCCATTTTTTACCTGTATATGCCTCACTTTGAGCAATCTCATTTTCATGATGCGGGAATAGATTATCTACTCCACCGCAATGAATATCTATTTCTTCACCCAATGTGTCCATAGACATAACAGAACATTCTAAATGCCATCCCGGATACCCCTCTCCCCATGGAGAGTTCCATTTTAGAGCATGATCTTCAAATTTAGATTGAGTAAACCAAAGAACAAAATCAGATTGATTTTTCTTGTTTTCATCAACCTCAACTCTTTCTCCGTGATTTCTATCCTCTATCTTCTGACCTGAAAGCAGTCCATATCTTTTAAATTTAGATGTATCAAAATACAAATTACCTCCTGAAAGATAAGCATAGCCCTTTTCCTCTAAAGCTTTAGCAAAAGCAATCATTTTTCCAACATACTCTGTAGCTCTTGGAGTTTTAAACGGTCTCTCTATTCTAAGTTTTTTACAATCATTAAAAAACTTCTCTTCATACATCTTTGCTATATCAAGAACTGTAGTTTTAGCAGCTTTCGCAGCTTTAACCATTTTATCCTCTCCTGTATCTAGCTCGTCATTAGTTAAATGACCTACATCTGTAATGTTCATTACATGTTTAAGATCAAATCCTGCTAGTTCAATTGTTTTATGCAGAATATCTTCAAATATATAACTTCTCAAGTTACCAATATGAGCATCACTATAAACTGTAGGTCCACAGCAGTACATTTTAACGGTTTTACCGTCCATTGGTTGTAACTCTTCTGTTTTTCTTGTCATTGTATTATATAACTGCATATTTAATCCTTTCTTATTGTATATACATTTCTACATTATTTTTAAAAGTCTGTCAAAAGTTTTATACTTAAATATCTATAAATATTATCTTGAGTTATAAAAACTATATTTTTACTTTCCATTTTAGAATAAAAAAGCCGCCTCTATTTTATAAGAGGCGACGCTTAATATTTTGTTTTTTGAGCAAAAACAATCTCGTCGCTTTTAAGTGCAACAACAAACTACGAAATTATTTTTTACTAATACTTTAATCATAAATTAAATATATTCCTTTATTAAATTAAAGTCAACAATTTTATTCACTGTAATATTTTTTCACATAATCTGTGATTTCAGCTAGAGGAACCTTAACCTGTTCCATTGTATCTCTATCTCTAACTGTAACAGTTGGGTTATCTCCCTCAATAGAATCAAAATCAACAGTAACACAAATTGGAGTTCCAACTTCATCATGTCTTCTATATGCTTTACCTATATTACCAGTATTTTCATATAAAATTCTACCAATTGCTAATTTTTGTAAATCTTGTTTAACTTTTTTACAAGTTTCTACAATCTCTTCCTTATTTTTCTTTAGAGGAATAACCGCTACTTTAATAGGAGATAAATGTTTTTTAAGCTTAAGAACTATTCTTGACTTACCGTCTCCTAAATCCTCTTCTGTGTATGCTTCATTAAGAACAGCTATACAACCTCTATCAACACCAGCAGATGTTTCAATAACAAATGGGATATACCATTTTCTTGTTTCTTCATCCATCATAGCTAGTTTTGTATTTGAGTCGGTATTTTCTAACACTTTAGCTTTAATATCAAATTCTTTTTGATTTTTAGTATGAGATCCTAAATCGAAGTCTTGTCTATTATGAATACCTTCCATTTCATCAAAACCATGTGGGAATTTATATTCTATATCATATGCAGCTTTAGCATAATGAGCTAATTCATCTTCTGCATGAGGATGAGTTCTTAAATTTTCAGCAGACAAACCTTGTTCTTTCCACCATTCTAAACGAGTTTCACCCCATTTTGCATGCCATTCTTCGTCTGTACCTGGTTTTACATAAAATTGCATTTCCATTTGTTCAAACTCTCTCATACGAAATACAAAGTTTCTTGGAGTAATCTCATTTCTAAAAGATTTACCAACTTGACACATACCAAAAGGAATTTTTTTAGAGCAAGAATCAACCACATTTTTAAAATTAACAAATATAGCTTGAGCTGTTTCAGGTCTTAAATAAACTAAAGATTCATCATTAGCAACTGGACCAACATTTGTTTCTAACATAAGCTTAAATTCTCTCGGTTCTGTAAGATTAGAAGATCCACAGTTATCACATTTAGTCTTATCTTTCATTTTATCTTCTCTAAATCTTAGGTGACAATCTTTACATTCAACTAGAGGATCTGAAAAACCGCCTTCATGACCAGAATATTTCCAAATAAGTCTATTACTCAAAAGAGCTGCATCAATACCTTCTATATCATCTCTTTCATAAACCATAGAGCTCCACCAAGCTCTCTTAAGATTATTTTTTAATTCTATACCTAAAGGACCATAATCATAAGTACCTTTTAAACCACCATAAATTTCTGAGCCAGGAAAAATAAACCCTCTTCTTTTACATAATGATACTAATTCTTCCATACTTTTAGCTGGCATAATCTTTTCCTTTCTGATTTATATATAATTAATAGGGATAAAACATATAACATTTGCTATAAAAAGTCAAATAAAACCGATATTTTAAACAAAGTATTTGATATATCACTATTTTCATGATATAATAAGCTATATTTTTAATAACTTGGAGATAAAAATGCAGAACACAAATAATAGTATTCTAGAACAACTTAAAAATAACTCTACTGTTTCAGAAGAGGAAAACAAACAAAGAAAAAGAAAAGACTTTTTAAACTTCATAAAATCAGATGATTTTGTTTATTCTGTTGCTGCTCTCGTCTCTGGATTAATGGTAATGGCTCATCAAATTAAATTTCTAGATGATGCAAGTCCATACTCAAAAATGCCTAGTTATTCAGAGATTAAAACACCTAAAGATATATCCACACAAACGGTTAAAAAACCACCTGTAAAAAGTAATAATAGTTCAAATAATTACACAATATAAACAATAATAACTGCTTAACAAAAAAGCAGTTATTTTTTATTACAAAAAAATTGATTTTTAAAAATAGAAATGTTATAAATTTTCTTAAACGATTATTCGTTTAATTAAAATCAAACAAAAATAGAAAAGAGGAAAAAATGTCAGAAATGAAGACTCTTGATGGCTGTGAAGCCGCGGCCAGTGTCGCCTACAGGCTAAACGAAACATCAATCATTTACCCAATTACTCCATCATCTCCAATGGGAGAGTTTGCGGATACTTGGGCAGCGAATGAAGAAAAAAACATTTTTGGAAATAATCATCAAGTTGTAGAAATGCAATCAGAAGCTGGAGCTGCAGGTGCGGTTCACGGTTCTTTAATGGCTGGTTCATTAACAACTACTTATACAGCATCACAAGGGTTGCTTTTAATGCTACCTAACATGTATAAAATCGCTGGAGAACTTACTCCATTTGTTATGCATGTTGCTGCTAGATCTATTGCATACAGTTCATTATCTATATTTGGAGATCACTCTGATGTTATGGCTGTTAGACAAGCTGGATTCGCGATGCTATCATCAAACTCTGTGCAAGAAGCTCATGATATGGCTGCTATAGCAAATATGGCAACATTAAAATCAAGAGTGCCATTCTTACACTTCTTTGATGGTTTCAGAACATCTCATGAAATATCAAAAATAGAGATGATTTCAAACGATCAACTAAGAGAATTAATTGATGCAGATAAAATAAAAGAGTTTAAATCTAGATGTCTAACTCCTGATACTCCTACTCTAAGAGGAACTGCTCAAAACCCAGATACATACTTCCAATCAAGAGAAGCTGCAAACAAATATTATGATTTAGCTTTAGAGGAAACTCAAAAAGCTATGGATAAATTCTCCACTGTAGTTGGAAGAAAATATAATTTAGTAGATTATATTGGTCCAGAAGATGCAGAAAAAGTAATAGTAGTTATGGGATCTGCTGCTGAAGCAATTGAAGAAACTATAAACTATATGAATTCAAACATGGGAACAAAGTTAGGATTATTAAAAGTTAGACTTTATCGTCCATTCCCTAAAGATGCATTTATAAAAGCACTTCCAGAAACAGCTAAGAAGATAGCTGTATTAGATAGAACTAAAGAATCAGGTTCTATTGGAGAGCCATTATATCTGGATATAGTTTCTGTATTAGAAGAAAATAACATTAAAGACAGAGCTATTATTGGTGGTAGATATGGACTTTCATCTAAAGAATTTAATCCTGCTATGATTAAAGCAATTTATGATGAGCTAGATAAATCAGAACCTAAAAAACATTTTACAATTGGTATAAATGATGATGTAACAAATACATCTTTAGATTATGATGCTAATTTCCATGTTAAAGATGATAAAGTTAATAAAGCTATATTCTATGGATTAGGATCTGACGGAACTGTTGGAGCGAATAAAAACTCTATTAAAATCATTGGAGGCTCAACAGATAACTATGCTCAAGCATACTTCATATATGATTCTAAGAAATCTGGTGGTATTACATGTTCTCACTTAAGATTCTCTCCAGAAGTTATAAAATCATCTTATGCAATCAATCAAGCTAACTTTGTAGCATGTCATCAATTTAACTTTTTAGAAAAAATTGATGTTTTATCAAGAGCAGCTGAAGGAGCAACATTCTTGTTAAACTCTCCTTATTCAGCTAAAGATGTTTGGGACAAACTTCCAAGAATGGTTCAATCTCAAATTATAGATAAAAAATTAGATTTTTATGTAATTGATGCTCTTCCTGTTGCTAAAAAAGCACAGATGGGAACAAGAATTAACACAATTATGCAAACATGTTATTTTGCTCTAGCTAATATTATTGAGAAAGATAAAGCTATTGAATTAATTAAAGAATCAATTCAAAAAACTTATGGTAAAAAGTCTCAAACACTAGTTGAAAGAAACTTTGCTGCTGTTGACGGAACATTAGAGAATCTTGAAAAAGTTGAAGTTCCTGCTGAAGCTACATCAGAAATTGAAATGAAGCTACCTGTTCCTGCAGATGCTCCTGATTTCGTAAGAGATGTAATAGGTAAAATGATTGAAGGTAAAGGTGATGACCTTCCTGTATCAGCAATGCCTGCAGATGGTGTTTGGCCAACTGCTACATCAAAATATGAAAAAAGAGATATTGCTCCAGAAGTTCCTGTATGGATGCCTGAGCACTGTATCGCATGTGGTATGTGTTCATTTGTTTGCCCTCACTCTGCTATTAGAACTAAATTTGTAACAGATGAGGAAGCAGCTAAGTTAGAAGCAGAAGGAATGCAAGTAATTCAACCAAGAGGAACAGATAAAAAATTTGTTGTTCAAGTTTCTCCTGAAGACTGTACAGGTTGTGGATTATGTGTTCATGCTTGCTTAGGTAAAAATAGAGAAAACCCTGAAGAAAAAGCTATTAATATGCAGAATAAACTAGATGTTGTAGCTAAAGAATCAGCTCAATTTAAATGTTTCTCTCAATTGCCTGAAAACAAAGCGAGTGAAAACCCTCCTACAATTGCAGGAGTATCATCACTACAACCATATATGGAATACTCAGGTGCTTGTGCAGGTTGTGGAGAAACTCCATACATCAAGTTAATAACTCAACTATTTGGAGACAGAATGTTTATAGCTAATGCTACTGGATGCTCTTCAATATATGGTGGTAATTTACCTACAACTCCTTACTGTAAAGATGAAAATGGCAGAGGTCCAGCATGGGCTAACTCTCTATTTGAAGACAATGCAGAATTCGGTATGGGTATGAGAGTAGCTGTAAATGGCAAAAAAGCTCAAGCAGAAAGACTTGTTAAAGAGTACTGTAATTGTGAAGACATTTTAACAGCTGATCAATCAACAGAAGAAGGTATTGAAGCTCAAAGAGAAAGAGTAAATCAGCTAAAAGAAAAATTAGCAAATGACTCTTCAGAGCTAGCAAAAGAACTTCTTGAAGTTGCAGACTATCTAGTTAAAAAATCTGTATGGATTATAGGTGGTGATGGTTGGGCTTATGACATAGGATATGGCGGTTTAGATCATGTTCTTAACTCTGGCGAGAATGTAAACATCATGGTTATGGATAATGAAGTTTATGCTAATACTGGTGGACAAGCATCAAAAGCTACTCCAATTGGAGCTTCTGCTAAGTTTGCTGCTGCTGGTAAAGATAGAACTAAAAAAGATATGGGCTTAGAATCAATGATTCACGGAAATGTCTTTGTTGCTAAAATAGCTTTTGGAGCGAATCCAATGCAAGCAATAAAAGCAATAAAAGAAGCTGAAGCATTTGATGGTCCATCAATTATCCTTGCTTATTCTCATTGTATTGCTCATGGGTATACTCTAGGCGATGGCTTAACACACCAAAAAGAAGCTGTTGCTGCTGGTCACTGGCAATTATATAGATATAGTCCTGTAAATGGATTAGCTATGGATTCCAGAGCTCCTAACGGTAAACTTGCGGAGTATATGCAAAAAGAAACAAGATTCAAAATTGCAGAAAAGAAAGATAAAGATCGTTATGATGCTCTAGCAGAAAAAGCTGCTAAAGATGCTGAAAACAAATTTAAAATCTTTGACTATATTGCGAATTTTGGTAAAGAAGCTAAATAACAATTAATATTGTTATTAAAATATTAAAGCTCTTGTTTTTCAACAAGAGCTTTTTTATTGCCTTTATACAGTTTTATGCTATAATGCCATTTATTAAATAAAAAAACAGGAGTGAAATATGAAAAAAAATAAAATGAAAAAATTTTTAATCAAAGCACCTTTATTATTATCAATAATAGCGGCTTCAAAAATTGCAACAACACAAGAAACAACAACTAAAGAAACTAAAAAAAGAAATATAAAATCAGCTTATAAACAACCAAAAGTTAAACTATCAGCTAGAACTTTAGATGGGAAAGAGATAACAAGTGAACCTTTAAAAGCAGGAGAAAAACCTAGACCTGTAATCACTAAAAAAACTTCTAACTCTATAACAGTAGAAATACCGGTTGTTGGTAGCAGCAATTAATTTTAAAAGCTCTTGTTTTTCAACAAGAGCTTTTTTAATAAATCAATTATTAAATATTATTTCTTAAATCTTTTAGAGTTCGCCCCTTATTTCTATTTAATATTCTCTCTATTTCTCGTTCATTGCTATTCTCTGAATTATTTTCTCTATCAGCAATACAATCAGAAATAATTTCACCTAAAGAAGAAATCAATCTAATTTTAGTTTGAGCTACATCAATTCCCTTTTTAAAAGGTCTATTTCTTTTTAACTTTAATTCTCCGTCTTCTACTTTAAAAGCTATTTGACTTCTTAAATTAGAAATTGAGCATTCTTTAATAGCTAAAGCTTCATAATTATTTACTATTTTTGAAATTACTTTTAACTCTTTATCAGAAACATCTTCTAAAAAAAGCAGATCAATATTCATATTATCATCTTGGCATCTTGCTTTTTCTTTCACTTTAGCATCTAATATTTTAAGAGATTTCTGCAACGGAACAGGAAGCTCTTCATATTTTGCCTTTATATTTTTATATATATCACTAGCTTCAATAAAAACTTGCTTTAATTCTCTTTCTACAATCTTTTCTGATAACACAAGATTAGCTTTATCTTCTTCTGTTATTATATTATTGGTTTGCATTAAACCTTCTCCTTTTTATAATTAATAAGAGACATTATATCACAAAATAGCGATAAAAACAATATAAATTAATAAAGCAAATGACTATAAAAGTAATTGTTTTGCGAATACTCCTACTGCGAAACCTAAAACAGCACCTAACGGAGGAGTTCTGTGTTTTAACATAACAGAAGCTGGAGCAATATCCTCAAATATTAAATATAAAATACCACCGCTAGCAAAAGCCAAAATTAGCGATGTAGTAAATACACTATCTTTTAACACCCAAAATCCCAACATAGCAAAAACAGGTCCTAAAAAGCTTATCAATAATAAATTTATCAAAGTATTTTTAGAATTACCCTCATCGAGCTCTCTAAATGCATTAAAGCCTTCTGGTAAATTCTGCAAACCTATAAATAAAGCCAGCAAAGCTCCTAAATGAGGATTATGTATCCATACCACTCCAAGAACTAAAGACTCTGGGATAAAATCCATTAGCATAGCCATAAACTGAGCTTTACTATGTCCTGATTTACTTATTAAATAATCAAGTATAGAGAAAAAGATTCCGCCTACACATAAAGTTACAAACATTAAATTAGGTGATAAATCCTTCATAGCTTCAGGAACCAAAGTAAAAGCGGTGGCTGATAGTAATATACCTCCACCAAAAGCAACAATAGCATGAACCATCTCTTGTTTCTTTTCGGTTTCCATACTTCCTTCTAAATGAGATATAAAGCCACCTATAAATGCCATTAATCCTGCTAACCAAGAGAATATCAATATCTTTATAAATTCTGACATTTGATAACTATTCCTTATTCATCCATCTTTAGAGCAGCAATAAATGCTTTTTGAGGTATATCAACATTACCTATAGATCGCATTCTCTTTTTACCTTTTTTCTGCTTTTCTAACAATTTTCTCTTACGAGAGATATCACCACCATAACATTTTGCAGTAACATCTTTTCTCATAGCAGAAAGAGTTTCTCTAGCTACAACCTTACCACCGATTGCTGCTTGAATAGCAATTTTAAATAACTGCCTAGGTATAAGAGTTTTTAATTTTTCACAAAGTCTTCTACCACGACTTTCAGCATAATCCTTATGAACAATCATAGACAAGGAGTCAACATCTTCTCCATTAACTAAAATAGTTAATTTAACAAGATTACCAGTTCTATACTCATCTATTTCATAATCAAAACTTGCATAACCTTGAGATAAAGACTTAACTCTATCATAGAAGTCAAACACAACTTCATTCAGAGGAAGTTTATATACCAACATTGCTCTAGAACCAACATAAGTTAAATCAATTTGCTCACCTCTTCTTTGCTGGCAAAGAGTTAGCAATGGTCCCAAATATGTATCTGGAGTCATTATAGTTGCTCTAATCCAAGGTTCTGATATTGATTCTATTTTTTGAACATCTGGCATATCAACAGGATTATATAAATCCATTTCCTCACCATTTGTTAATTTAATTTTATAAACAACAGAAGGAGCAGTTGCCACAAGATCTAAATCAAACTCTCTTTCAAGTCTTTCTTGTATAATCTCCATATGAAGAAGACCTAAGAAACCACATCTAAACCCAAAACCTAATGCTTGAGAAGTCTCCATTTCAAATTTAAAGCTTGCATCGTTAAGAGCAAGTTTACCTAGAGATGCTCTTAATGTTTCAAAATCATTTGCTTCTACTGGAAATAAAGAACAGAAAACAACTGGTATAGAAGGATGGAATCCGTCCAAAGGTTTTGGACAAGGATTTTTCTCTGTAGTTATAGTATCACCAACAGATGTTTCTGATATATTCTTCATTTGAGCAGTTATAAAGCCCATTTCTCCAGCTTTTAGCTCATTTGTTATAACATGCTTAGGAGTAAAGATACCTACTCTATCTGCCTCTCTTACAACTCCCTGTTGCATAAATTTAATCTTCTGACCTTTTTTAAGAGTTCCTTGCATAACTCTAACAAGAATAACAACACCTAAATAAGCATCATACCAACTATCAACTAGCAAAGCTTGCAATGGTTTGTCATATTCTCCTTCAGGACAAGGTAGTTTTGTAACAATCTTTTCTAGCAAATCATCCATACCCTCGCCTGTTTTACCAGATACTAAAGCTGCATCAGATGCATCAATACCGATAACATCTTCAATTTGCTTTTTAACTCTATCTACATCAGCAGCGGGTAAGTCAATTTTATTTATAACTGGAATGATTTCATGATCGTTTTCAATAGCCTTATAAACATTAGCTAAAGTTTGAGCCTCAACCCCTTGAGATGCATCAACTATAAGTAAAGAGCCTTCACAAGATGCTAAAGAACGACTAACTTCATAAGCGAAGTCAACATGCCCAGGAGTATCCATAAGATTTAATTGATAATCTTTACCGTCTTTTGCTTTGTAATCCAATCTCACAGTTTGAGATTTAATCGTAATACCTCTCTCTTTTTCTATATCCATATTATCAAGAACTTGCTCTGACATTTCTCTAGATGTCAAGCCCCCACACATATGAATAAGTCTATCTGCCACAGTAGATTTACCGTGGTCAATATGAGCTATTATCGAAAAGTTTCTTATATGTTCTAATTTCATGCGATTTTTATATCTCATTTTGAAGAAAAAAGCAAGATTTAATTAATTTACTATTGCATATCTTATTCATTTAATGTTATAATGATACATAAATTATAAATGGAGGTTAAGCCATGTCTGAGGGATATGTTGAAAAAGAGATACTACAAGATGTGAAGAAATTCATAAAAAAATCTCCTCAAATAGTTGTATATAACGGATCTCACTGGAGAAAAGTACAGCAAAATATTCAACATCTTAAAACAGCTTTTAAAGATGAACTGAAAGAATTAGGAGCTGGAGTTATAGTCTCATCTGTAACTTCATTTTTAACAGGTGGAGCCATTGCTTTACCAGGTGTATTAGGTTTTGCAACGGCAGTAGTAATGAATGCTCTAAAAAACAAAAATAGAGCCGAAGAAAAAGCTGTAATGCAAAAATTAAAAATTCCAGGAGTTTATGCTTAAATGATAGATAAAGAGATTACAATAGCTAAAGACTTTTTATCCATTCAAAACAAGGATGGAGAAGTTATGTTTGTTATCATGTATAACGATAAATCATCTCAACCAGATAGTGATGCAAAAATAATATATGGAGACGATAGCCCTCATGCTGTTTTGATAAAAAATGATGATCATGCTATCATATTAGACTTTCTAGCAGAAGAAACTCTGAAAATGATGAAAAACAGTAAAAAAGCTCTCGTTACAGAAATAGAATACAATGAAAACCTAATAAAATATAATTTAGAAAACAAGTTTTCAAAAGATAGCTTATATAAATTATTTGAATTTGCTGAAGCTCAACATGCTTTAAAAGCTTGTTATAGTGTCAAATTAGAGAAGATAAAAAACTTTGATGAGAGATTTATGAAATTCATAGACAAAGAAATTGAAGAAATATAAACACCTATTTGGTTTCAATCATCTTTCACTTACCCTATCATCTTTCCCTTTTTCGTCATACAGACTCTCCACTTCTCTGTCATTATCGTCATTCCTCCCTCTCCTCCGCCATTCTAAGTGCAAGGAAGAATCTTTTCGTGCTTGTGTAATGTGAATTCATATCCTGTAACACAATGAGATTCTTCGACTCCTCGCAGTCGCTCAGAATGACTGAATTGATTAAATATAGGTTTATATCCAGTTGCACAATGAGATTCTTCGACTCCTCGCAGTCGTTCAGAATGACTGAATTGATTAAATATAGGTTTATATCCAGTTGCACAATGAGATTCTTCACTACCACACAAGTGTGTCAGTTAAGAATGACAGAGTAGAGAGGGTATCCGTAACACAAGAAGATTCTTCTGCTAGCGATTGTTATGCTGAAGGAGAGAGGAATGAAAAAAATAGCAGAAATAACGGGAAAAGTGGGCATGACTAAAAAAAATTAGATTAAAAAAAGCCTCAAATAATTCAAGGCTTTAAAATTAAATCTTTAAATAATTATAAAATATATTACTTTCTTTTTCTTTTCTTATTGTATTTACCCTTATTCCCAGAGTTTCTTCTAGATTTTTTAACACCAGGTATTTTACTATCTTTTAACCAAGGAATATCTGCCCCTTTTGTTCCAACAACTTCAAAAAGAGTTGAAGCATTCAATCCACTTGCCTCTGCAACTTTTACTTTAATTTTTGCAGTCAATCTATAAACATTACCTTTTCTTTTACCCACTAAACAATGATTTTTTTCATCATGGATATAATAATCATCAGATAAAGATTTCATAGGGATAAATCCTTCAGCACCAGATTCATCAAGTTCTATAAATATACCTCTATTAGATATACCTGATATTCTACCAGGGAACACAGCCCCAATATTTTCTGATAAATACATTGCTATATACCTAGCTTTTGCATCTCTCTCAGCAGCGACAGATCTTCTCTCTGTTATTGATATATGATCAGAGATTTCTTCAACGGTCTCAATTTCTGAATCTGTTAATCCGCCCTCGCCTAATCCAAGTTCTTTCACTAAAGATCTATGCACTATTAAATCAGCATATCTTCTAATTGGCGAAGTAAAGTGAGCATATTCTTCTAAAGAAAGTCCAAAATGCCCAATATTGTATGAGCCATAAACAGCTTGAGATTGAGATCTTAAAACAATTTCGTTAATCAAAGGAGCTTCTGGTTTACCTTCAACTTTAGCCAATAGTTGGTTTAAGTGTCTTGATGTTATCTCCTCTTTTGAAGTTAAAGAATAACCTATTTCAGAAATAAAGGCTCTAACATTCATCAATCTCTCAGGGTCAGGTTTATCATGCACTCTATATATACAAGTATGCTTTTTAAGAGTTTCAGCAGCAGCTACATTTGCAGCGACCATAAATTCCTCAATAAGCTTATGAGCTTCATATCTGGCTTTAACAGTTATACTCCCAATTGTATTAGTTTTTCTATCTAGTTTAACTTCTCTTTCTGGTAGATTTAGCTCCAAACACTGCCTAGAGTTTCTTGCTTTTAAGAAAGACTGATATGCTTTATATAAAGGGATTATAACATCGTCCATGATAGGCTTAACCTTAGGATCTAACTGCCCTTCTCCTTTAACATAGAAATCAATGCCGTTTTGAGCTTGTTCATAAGTTAATCTTGCTTTTGAATTCATAAGAGCTCTTTTAAAGTAATGGCTTTTTATATTTCCATCTTTATCTATTTTCATATGACAAGCCATACATGCTCTATCAACATGAGGCATTAATGAACACATGTCATTTGATAATCCTTCTGGCAACATTGGAACCACTCTATCTGGGAAGTATGTAGAGTTACCTCTTTCATAAGCCTCTCTATCCAAAACAGAATTGGGTCTAACATAGTAAGATACATCAGCGATTGCTACAATTATATCAAAACCGTCTTTTGTTTCTTTTGCATAGACAGCATCATCAAAATCTCTAGCATCTGCCCCATCAATTGTTATAAGAGGAGTATCTCTTAAATCTTCTCTATCTCCTAATTCTGGAACTGAGTTCTCTTTTGCTTGTTGCATAGCCTCAGGAGAAAATTCATTAGGTATCTCATAAGAGTTAATTGATATTAAACTAATAGCATGAGGATCATTTTTATCAGCTATTTTTCTAACAATTCTAATCTTTTCTCTTCTTTCATAAGCAGGAGAAGGAGTTATTTTAGCTTCTACTAAATCTCCATCATTAAGATTTTCAGATTCTTTTTTATCTAAGAAATAAACTCTTTTATTTTTTCTATCAGAAGGTATAAGAGTTCTCTCTCCATCTTTATTTATCTTATATGTACAAATAATGTCATTTTCACTATGATGCCTAATTTTTCTAACTTCATTTGCTTCAAAATGACCTGTAGAATCATCTCTTCGGCACTTACCTAGAACTCTATCACCTGGTTTAATTTGTCCGTCATTAGTATTAACATAAATTTTCGTATTACCTAACTTTTCTCCTTTTACAGGATATCCTATAAGCTCTCCGTTTTTATCTATTCTAACAACTTCTATCACAGAAGACTCGGCAACTGTAGCCTCTACTGCAACATAGCTTTTTGCTCCAGACTTAACTATTAATTTATCATCTAGCAATTGTTTCAATATTGCTTTCAACTCAACTCTATCAGCACCTCTTAAGTGAAAGGACTTAGCTATTTCATTTTTATGAGCTGGTAAATTTGATTCAGATATAAACTCTAGTATTTCTTCAGCTGTAGGTATTTCTTTTTTCATTATAATTTCTTCTTATTCTTTTTTATAGTTTCTTTAATTTGCATAGTAATCATACCCATACCAAATAAGCTAAATAGAGACACAACTGCATTTGCAACTAAATTCACTTTTATTTGCCCCTCTGCTATATTTATAGAAGTAGCAGGAATCATTAAATACAGAGGTAATACAAATACCATAATAATTAAGTTAATAGATAATAAAGAGATTAATTTATTTAATGTAGATAGCTTATCAAATTTCACATTCTTTTTTTCATATAACCATTCTAGAATCCCTATACTGAAAACAGGCAAAGACATAGAATAAATTATTAAAATAGCCCCTAATATTATAGCAGAGATACCTGATCCAACTACTGCTAAAAAACCTACAGACATTATTAAAACTAAAACCGCAGATGTAAGTAAAGCATCACCTAAAATTTTCAACTTGCTTTTTTCTAATAAAATCTTACTTGTTTTCTTAAAGAACTTAGGGCAAGATATTGACAGAACAAATGCTAATATTCCAGATGCTAAAAATTTAAACATAACATCTAAAAAACTTAATTCTGTTGACAGATCCATCTCTTGAGAAATTGCAGCATCAACAGATGCCATATTTTCTCCATTTTGCATAACTTCAGCAACAACCTCAGGATTTTCTGCATAAGCCGCTGATATAGTAACCAACATCATAATTGCAATAAACTTTAAAACTTTCATATTTTCTCTCCTTGATTTAAATTTATAACTAATATATAGTTAGCATAGTAAGGGAAAAAAGCAAAGGATTTATTAAAAAAATATGTTTTTATTTAATAAAATCAAAAAAGTCTTAGTAGTTACTGTTTTGAGCTTATTCTGCTTAACAACTACTAGCATTAGCACCTCTTATGCTAAAACAGTAATAAGAGATGCTGAGATTGAAGCCTACATAAAATCATATTCTAGAGATATATTCAAAGCTGCAATACTTAACCCTAGTGATATTACAATATTTTTAATAGAAGATGAAAGTCCAAATGCATTTGTAGCTGGAGGCATGAATATTTTTATTCATACTGGCTTAATTGAAATGTGTGAAACCCCTGAAGAATTAATAGGAGTAATAGCACATGAAACAGCTCATATTGCTGGAGGACATTTAGCAAGAATACATTCGCAAGTTGAAAACTCTAAGAATAATGTCCTTTACTCATTGCTATTAGCTACCGTAGTTGGCTTAGGAAGTAAAAACAGTCAAGCGGGGACAGCCATTTTAGCAGGAGGAACAGAAACAAGCAAAAGAGGATTGCTTCACTATTCTAGAACTCAAGAATCTGTTGCGGACTCTAATGCCATAAGGTATCTAGAAAAAAATAATATATCCTCTAAAGGATTATTAAGTTTTATGGAAAAATTGGAGAAAAATTCTTTATTACCAGAAAGCTCTCAAGCTGAGTACCTAAGAACTCATCCCTTATCAAAAAATAGAATAGAGATAATTAAAAACAGAACAGCAAGCTCCAATAAAAAAAGCAAAAAATTAGATAGAGTTAAGTTTGATATAATAAAAAATAAAATTTATAGCTTCTTAAACCCTAGAAAAGTCTTGTCTAAAATAAAACAACCAAATAATTTTATAGATAGTTATTCTTTAGTAATTGCTAACTATAAAACTGGAAACACCGAGAAAGCGATAGAAATAATAGATATTCTAATAACAGAGCAAAAAAACAACCCTTATCTACATGAGCTAAAAGGAGAAATTTTGAGAAATAGCGGACAAATTAATAAATCAATATTAGCCTATAAAGAAGCTAATAAAAAGGTTAATTCAGCTCTAATAAAAATAGAATTAGCTAAAGCGATGTCAGAATCCAATAACCCGTTATATGATAATCAAATAATTGATCTGTTAAATGAAAGCTTACGAATAGAAAAAAACTCTTTAACCTCTTGGAAGTTATTAGCAAAGACATATAAGAAACAAGGTAATGAAGCTTTATTCAGATTATCTCAAGCAGAAGCTGATTTATTAACAAGAGATTTTATAAAGGCTAAATTTAACTCTAAAAGAGCAGAAAATATATTAAAAGAAAAACAAAAGACTTGCCAAAGGTGCAAAGATATTGTAAGTTTCATAGAGAAACAATCAAAAACTAAATAATGAGGAGAAAATATAATGAAAAACACAATATCTACAATTGCAATTTTAGCTATTGCTGCTCTTAGCGGTTACAACTATGTGCAAAACAAGATGATAAACAATAAGTCTATAGGCTCTATCCCTACAATAGAATCTAAAATAAATAAAGAAGAAATATCTAAATTTATCTTAGAAAACCCAAATGTAATTATAGAATCTCTAGAAAACTATAAAGTTAAAATGATGCAAGAGCAAGAGGATTTAATCAAATCTCAAATTAAAGAAAATGCAGATAAAATTTATACTGAAAATTCTTTTGTTATCGGTAATCCTGATGCTGAAATAAAGTTAGTTGAGTTTTTTGACTACAACTGTGGATACTGTAAAAAAGCTGCAAATATCTTGAAAGAACTTGTAAAGAAAAATCCAAATGTAAAAATTTATATGAAAGACATGCCAATTCTAAGTGAGTCATCTGTTGAAGCTGCTAAAGCATCTGTTGCAGCTGGACTATTAGGCAAATACGAAGAGTTTAGTTTTGCTCTTATGAAAAAAGAAGGACCTCTAAATGAAGAAGTGTTTAGAGCTATAGCTGCAGAAATTGAATTAGATCCAAATGAACTAATTGAAATGACAAACAGTGAAAAAGTTGTTGAAATACTAATGGACAACAGAATGGCTGCTTCTTTAATTGGATTAAAAGGAACTCCAACAATCCTTATAGAAACTGATTTATACAATGGAGAGTTTTCTATTGAAGGGTTTGAAAAAGCTATTAGAGAAAAATTAGAAGAAACAATGTAATTTTTAATTATAACACCTAATAAAGCTCTCTTATAAAAAAGAGAGCTTTATTTTAATTGACTATTTTTTAATAGTAATATATAACTTTTCTTATGTTTTCATATTTAGATAAATTAAACCCTGAACAAAGAGAAGCTGTAGAGCAAACTGAAGGACCTCTATTGGTTCTAGCTGGTGCTGGAACAGGTAAAACCAGAGTTCTAACAACCAGAATAGCTCACATACTTTATCAAGGAAAATGTAACTCACATGAAATAATGGCAGTTACATTTACAAATAAAGCTTCTATTGAAATGAAAGAGAGAGTCGCTGCAACTCTAAACATTCCTTCTGTTGAAGGATGGATGATTGGAACATTTCACTCTTTGGCTGTAAAAATTTTAAGAAGACACATAGATTTAATAGGATTTAAAAGAGACTTCACAATTATTGATGCTTCTGACCAATTAAGACTAATAAAACAGATTTTAAAAGATAAAAAAATTGATGACAAAAAATATCCTCCTAAATTAATAGCTGGGGCTATTGAAGGATTCAAAAACAAAGCTATATCTTCAGATAAAATATCTATTCATGATGTAGATGATACAAGTATAATGGGTATATACAAAGAGTATCAAACTAGATTAAAAATCTCAAATGCTTGTGATTTTGGAGACTTTTTAATGTATAACCTACAAATATTTCAAAGCTTTCCTGAGGTTTTAAAAACATATCAAGAAAGATTTAAATATATATTAGTAGATGAATATCAGGATACGAATATAGCTCAATATTTATGGTTAAGAATCCTAACTCAAAAACACAAGAATATTTGTTGTGTAGGAGACGATGATCAATCTATATATGGCTGGAGAGGCGCAGAAGTTGGCAACATATTAAAATTCGAAAAAGATTTTCCAAATGCAAAAACAGTTAGGCTTGAAGAAAACTATAGATCAACGGGTCATATTCTTGAAGCAGCTTCTTGTTTAATAGCTAAAAATGCTACCAGATTAGGAAAAACATTAAGAACATCTAAAGGACCAGGAGAAAAGATTAAAGTAATTAATTCTTGGGATGGCAGACAAGAGGCTCAAAATGTAGTTAAGGAAATAGATAAGTTAAAATCAAATGCAGTTTCATACAATGAAATGGCTGTATTAGTTAGAACTGCAGCTCAAACAAGAGAATTTGAAGAAGTCTTAATTCAACAAGGAATACCTTATAAAATAATTGGTGGGGCTCGTTTCTATGAGAGAAAAGAAATTCGTGATGCGATAGCATACTTAAGAGTAATAAATCAACCTTCTGATAACATGGCCTTACAAAGAATTATAAACACTCCTAAAAGAGGTATTGGAGATGCTACAATCCAGAAGATAAATATATTTGCCAGAGAAAATGAAATGTCAATGTTTGAGGCTATAGAAAAGATAGTTTACACTGATATAATTAGCTCGGGGGTAAAGAATAAACTCGAAGCCGTCATGAAAATGTTCTATTACTGGCGAGAAGAAGCCTCTCAAATCAAACACCCTATTCTTCTTAAAAATGTTTTAAGTCAATCAGGATACTTAGGAGCTTTAAAAGAGGATAAATCTTTAGAATCTAAAGGTAGAGTTGAAAACCTTAACGAATTAATAACTGCAATAGAAACTTTTGATAATTTGCAAGAATTTCTTGAGCATGTTTCTCTTGTTATGGAGAACCAAGAAAACAACAATCAAAATAAAGTATCTTTAATGACCTTACATAAAGCTAAAGGATTAGAGTTTGATGCTGTGTTTTTACCAGGTTGGGAAGAAGGATTTTTCCCTTCTCCAAGAAGTATAGATGAGGGTGGAATTGAAGAGGAAAGAAGACTTGCTCATGTTGGAATAACCAGAGCAAAACAATACTTATACATACTGCATGCTTCCTCAAGGTTTATGTTCGGACAGTATTCAAACCCTGCTCCATCAAGATTCTTAAAGGAACTAAGTGAAAAAAATATAGAAAAAATATCGGTTTTTGGTGGAAGCAATAGTTATTCAAAAGTAGAATCTAAAGATTACTCTTTCAAAAACATCACAAAACAAACAAAAATTGATTCTAACAAACTATCTAAAAGAGTATTTCATAAAAAATTCGGCATGGGAATGGTAATAAGAAAAGATGGTGATAAATTAGATATAATCTTTGACAAATCCGGTAGGAAAAAAATTATGGAAAAATTTATTAAGTATATGTAAAATATTATATTAATCTAAAAACAGCTTAAGAAGTAAGAATCAAACTCAACTACATTAACTTTATTCTTTTTCAAAAACTCATTAGTTTTTGAAGCATCTTTCTCTAAAACAACTTTTACAAAATCTTCTGTTTTTTCATCTCCAAGCATTGCATGTATCTTGTCATATGAGCAGTAACATGCATCATATAAATCTAAGTCTGACATTGGAATACTAGAAGGTATTGATTCTTGACAACTAGAAATATAAGCACCCTTCATATTGCTCTTAAACACATCTGATTTTATAAATAAACCAACCAATATACTAGCAACTACTAAAACTATTAAAAGTATAATAGAAAACTTATTAATTTTTATTTTCATGTTAATCACCTTCATACCTGTTATTTTCAACTCAATATAACATTTAAAAACAAAAAAAGTAAATAAAAAATTTAAAAAAATTAAAAATTTTATTTACAAAATAGTATTTAATCTTTATACATATATATATAACATATAAGAAGGAGAACTTAAGTTATGAAAAAATTTACAAAATTATTTACATTAGTTTTACTATTATCAATATCAGCTTGCTCATCAAACAAAACAGCTAAGCTTGAAGAAATGAGTAACATCGATGGTTATAGTGAAACTGAAGAAGCTAATACAGAAGCAACTAATAATGATGAAATATCATCTGAAGAGTTAGAAAATTATGAGCCAGATGCAGATGCTAACATTGCATTTATGACAGATGTTGTTAACATTGTTTTCTTTGATTTTGATAGCTCAGAGTTAAACGAAACAGCTAGACAAACTCTACAAGATCAAGCTGCTTGGTTAGAAATAAACCCTACAACAAAAATCATGTTAGAAGGTCATTGTGATGAAAGAGGAACAAGAGAATACAATCTTGCTTTAGGAGCTAGAAGAGCTGCTAAAACACAAGCTTATCTAGTTGCTCTAGGGATTGATGAATCAAGAATAAAAACAATTTCTTATGGTAAAGAAAGACCTATGATATTAGACTCATCAGAAAAAGCTTGGGGCAAAAACAGAAGAGCTGTTACAATCCTTTATTAAGAATAAACTAAAAGAGAGATAAAAATATGTCTAAAATAAAATATGTTATTGCTGGAATTTGTTTAATTTCAAGTGTAAGTATTACATCAGCTGCAAATACTTATTCTGGTAACACTATAGAAAATAGATTAAATAGAGTTGAAAAAGACTTAAGAATATTAAACAAAGAAGTTTATAGCAATGGAGTTAGCCCTCTATCTAAAAGTTCTCAATCAATGGACATAGGAAAAGCTCAAATAGCAGATTTTGAGATTAGATTATCTTCTCTTGAAGAAAACCTTAGAAAGACTAAAGGTCAAATGGAAGTTCTAACTCATCAACAAAATGAGTTAAAAACTCAAATGGAAAAAGTCCAAAAAGATATAGACTTTAGACTTAATGAAATGGAAAAACAAAAAACTATTGAAGTTAAAAAAGCTAAAAAAGAGTTAGATTTATCAGCTTTCAAAAAAACAGATTCTGTAAAAGAGGAGCTATCTCCAGAAAAACAATACAGTAAAGCTTTTGAACTATTAAAGTTAAAAGATTTCGAAAAAGCTGAAAAAGCTTTTGCTGAGTTTATAACTAAAAATCCAGAACATAAATTAGCAGGGAATGCTCAATACTGGTTATCAGAAACATTTTATGTAAGAGGTAACATGGAAGAAGCAATGAAACAATTTGCTGTTGGTTATAAAAAATATAACAAGTCTCAAAAAGCAACTGATAATCTTTTAAAACTCGGAATTACTTTAGGAGCAATTGGCAGAACAAGTGATGCATGCTTAACTCTAGCAGAATTAGAAAAAAACTACTCTCCATTGCCAAAAACTATTGCTAATAGAATGAAAAATGAACAAAATAAACTTAAATGCTCTAAATAACACTTTTGAAGAAAACTTATTTAGGACTACGAAAAACAAATTACCAAAAAAAATAGCAGTTGCTGTATCAGGTGGAGCTGACAGTATGGCTCTAGCATTCTTAATAGCAGAGTTTGCAAAGCATCTTCCTATAGATCTATATGCATATACAGTTGATCATAAATTAAGAAAAAGCTCTAAAAAAGAAGCTGAATTCGTACATAGTACTCTTTCTAAAATGGGTTATGTCCATGAAATTTTAAACTGGGATGGTAAAAAGCCTAAAACTAAAATTGAAGAAACAGCTCGTAAAAAAAGATATGAGCTCATGTTTAAAGAGTGCAAAAAATTAAAAATTGATTATTTAGCTACAGCTCATCATAAAGATGACCAAATTGAAACATTATTAATGAGGTTTTTCAAGGGATCTGGAGTTGATGGGCTATGTGGGATCCCCTCAATAAGAGAAGAACAAGGAATTAAAATCATTCGCCCTCTTCTGTATTTATCAAAGCAAGAAATCATAGACATTTGCAAAACATTTAAAATAAAATGGAAAGAAGATAAATCAAATAAAAGTGATAAATTTGAAAGAAATAAGATTCGCAAACTTTGCACTTACATGAAAAACAAAAACCTTCTAACAGATGAGATTCTACTAGCTAGAGAAAGAGCTATAGATGAAAGCACAGCTTTAATAAATATAGCAAACAAAGAGTTTGCTAACTTAGTCACAGAAAAAAGTGATAAATTAACATTAAACAAAAAAGATTTCTTTGCACTTGAAAAAGAGATTAAAATTCGTTTATTACAAAAATGTATGGATAATTTTTATAAGGGCAAGTATTCTTGCAAAAGAAAATCTATAGAAAATGTTATTAATAAGCTGAGTGAAAACAAAGGCTCAACTCTTAGAAAATGCTTTATAAAAACTAGCCGTGGAAAAATCATCATCACTAAAGAGTAAAAAACTTCTTATTTACTATTGTATTCTTTACTAAGATATACTATATATAGTATATATAAACCGGGAGAAAAATATGCCAGAAAATAAAAATAACAATAAAAAAATGCAACCTAAAAAACCAAACAATTTTAAAAACTTAATAATATGGGCAATAATGATTATAGTATTATTCTCTATATTCTCAAGCACAGAAGAAAAAGCTAAAAAATTAGCTTATCCTGAAATACCTTACTCTGACTTTATCAATCAATCACAACAAGGTTCAGTATCTGAAATAACAATTGTTGGAAGTGATATTTTTGGAGAAAACTCTAACGGTGCTAAGTTTTATACCTATATTCCTGCAAACACAGATGCGGTAGCAGATATAAAAGATTCTAACATAGTAATACAAGGTAAGCCTGTTGATAATTCTCCTACACTTAGCAGTATATTAATTTCCTTACTTCCTATGCTATTATTTATAGCTTTCTGGGTATTTTTTATGAAAAAAATGAGTGCTGGTGGAGGCAAAGCTTTTAGTTTTGGTTCATCAAAGGCAAAACTTCTAACAGAAAATAAAAACCCTATAACATTTAAAGATGTTGCTGGAGTTAACGAGGCAAAAGAAGACTTAACAGAAATTATAGAGTTCTTAAAGAACCCTCTAAAATTCTCAAGACTTGGTGGTAAAATACCTAGAGGATGCTTACTTATGGGCCCTCCAGGTACAGGTAAGACTTTATTAGCAAGAGCTGTTGCTGGAGAAGCTAAAGTTCCATTCTTCTCTATTTCTGGATCAGATTTTGTAGAGATGTTCGTAGGGGTTGGAGCATCTCGTGTTAGAGATATGTTTGAAAAAGGTAAAAAGAATGCTCCTTGCATAATATTCATAGATGAAATCGATGCTGTAGGTCGTCACAGAGGTGCTGGTCTTGGCGGAGGTAATGATGAAAGAGAACAAACTCTTAACCAATTATTAGTTGAAATGGATGGCTTTGAAGATAATAATGGAGTTATAATAGTAGCTGCAACAAATAGACCTGATGTTTTAGACCCTGCCCTATTAAGACCAGGCAGATTTGATAGACAAATTGTAGTTCCAAACCCTGATATTTTAGGTAGGGAAGAAATTCTAAAGGTTCACATGAAGAAAGTTCCTTTAGCTGCCGATGTTGATGCTAAGGTAATAGCAAGAGGAACTCCTGGCTTCTCAGGTGCTGATTTAGCAAATATCGTTAACGAAGGAGCTTTATTAGCGGCAAGAAGAAATCGTAGAGTTGTTGGCATGAGTGAATTAGAAGATGCTAAAGATAAAGTTATGATGGGATCAGAAAGAAGAACTCTATCATTCTCTGAAGAAGAAAGAAAACTCACCGCATATCATGAAGGTGGACATGCTTTATTAGCTCACTTATTGCCAGATTCAGATCCTATTCATAAAGCAACTATTGTACCTAGAGGAAGAGCTTTAGGTATGGTTATGAGATTACCAGAGAAAGATAAAGTTTCTGTATCTCTTGCGACATTGGAAGCTGACCTAGTAGTAGCCATGGGTGGTAGAGTAGCTGAAGAAATGATCTTTGGTGCTAGAAAGGTTACAACTGGAGCCTCTGCTGACATTAAAGCCGCTACAAATATGGCTAGCCGTATGGTTAAAGAATGGGGAATGAGTGAATTAGGACCTATAGCTCTTGGAGCTGACCAACAAGAAGTATTCTTAGGTATGGCCGTTGCTAAAGAAAAAAATATGTCTGATGAAACAGCTAGAAAAGTTGATGTGGAAATCAAGAAGATTGTTGACAAAGCTTTTAAAGAAGCTACAAAGTTATTATCAAACAATAAAGATAAACTTGAAATTATTGCTCAAGGGCTTCTAGAACACGAGACTTTATCAGGTGAAGAAATAGACAAGATTTTAAAAGGTGAAAAAATCACTAAAGTTGACAAAAATAATCGCACTAAAAAGATTAAGAAAAAAACTACATCTTCAGTCCCTAGTGTAAAAAAAGAAAAATAGCATTTAGGTGTTGAATAATAATTTTTTTATGCTTTAGATTTAGTATATTTTCTCCCACACCGTCATTCTCTCCTCCTACTTTGTCATTCCGATGAGCAGAGCGAAGAAGAATCTTCTTGTGTTAAAGCAGTGCTAAACTTTCTATTTGTCGTCATTCTGAACGGACACACTTGTGTGGTAGTGAAGAATCTCTTTGTGTTACTGGATATTAATTAACATTCCTCAGGCATGAAAAGATTTTTCGACTCCTTATAGTCGCTCAAAATGACGAGAAAAGAAAATACACACTGCCGTATCCCCAGCTCGTCATTCTGATGAGCGGAGCGAAGAAGAATCTCATTATGCTACTGGATATAAATTCACATTACACAAGCATGAAAAGATTCTTCACTTTGTTCAGAATGACGAGAAAAAGGCGATAATGACATAGAAAAGAAAAATAGATTTTAAAAAATTTTAAATTATGAAAAAGCCCCCGTGTAGTACACAGTAGTACTTGAGGGGGCTTTTTTGTAAAAATAAAATTTAATTAAAATCTATTTTTTTAGGAGAGGCCACTTACCTTGTATTATCTCCTTAGCAGAAGTATTATCTTCTCCTAATAGCTTTTGATAAATCCAGTAATTAGCTAACACTTTTTTAACAAACACTCTTGTTTCTTTATAAGGTATTGTTTCAATAAATAATAAGGGATCATCTTCGAAATGCATATTCTCCAACCACATTCTTAATGTACCAGGTCCAGAATTATAAGCTACAGGGAGCATAACAAGAGAGTTTTTTACTCCCTTATCTCTTAGAAGCTCTTCTAAATACTGTTCTCCTAATTTTATATTGTTCTCAGGATTAAATAATTGATCCTTATAGTAATCTTTATCATAAGGTTTGCCTGTAATATGTTTAGCTGTATTAGGCATTATTTGCATTAGCCCTCTTGCTCCTGAGGAACTAACAGCATTAGGATCGAACCTAGACTCTTGTTTAATAAAAGCATAAACTATTGCAGGATCAAGCTCAAACCCTCCTTTAGGAGCCCAAGAAGGCACTGGATAAATAGCATAATCATATCTATCATACCTATCACTATCTGGTTTTAATGAACTTCCTAATACTAGAGACATTTGTGCCATATTTGTATAAGATACTAATGCAAAAACTGCTTTCTCTAATTCTTTATTTGATCTTAAATCTATACCCATTAATTCTTTTTCAGCTAAATCAAATTGCCCTGCATTAATTAAATATATAGCTCTCCTACCAGAATTATTATTAGCAATAATTTTAAAATCGTCTGCTGTAAATTCAGGAATATTTAAATTTAAATCCAACTCTTCTTCTGCTTCATAAGTAGCTAACTGCCCATAAAATGTTGCTGGGAATTTCATAGCATTATACAACCATGTTTTATGCTTTCTATTTTTCCCCAAAGTCTTATACATTCTAGCATTCCAGTAAGCTGCTGCTGTTCTCTTCCATGGATCACAGTCTTCTATGTTATAAAGCTTATCAAAAAAGTCTATAGCATCTTCTAATTTATTAAGTTTCCATGAAGCAAGTCCAGCTACCCAATAAGCCTCATCAACATCATCTTTTGATCTTTCTATTGATTTTTTTGCATACTCTAATGCTAATTCAGTCTTACCAACATATAAATATGCAGAAGCAATGTTTGTTTGAAGTAAATCATATTCAACTTTATCTAAAATATCTTTAGCAACGGATGAAGTCTTCATTCTTTCTATCGCTCGTGTTGGCATTGTTCTTCTTAACTTGCTCTTAATCTCTTTATTAAAAGATTTAACTTTTTTCCAATTATCAGGACTTCTCCATCTTGCATGTCTGTAATCACTAACAAAACACCCATAGTTTTCAACTATGCCTGGAGTTATATATTGATGATTAGATGGATCTATTGATAAAAGCTGTCCCTTAGGTTTCTTTTTCATTGCTAAATCATAAATATTATCAGCATTTGGTAAATCATTATAAGTATAAAGCCATGTTTTTAACTCAAAGAAAGAACTTATATACTTATTCGGGTGCATATATCGTTGATACAAAACATGCCCCATAATAGATTTATCATTTATATCAGTTATAAATTTATCTGCCTGATGCCAATCGCCATGCTTTTGTAATTCAAAAACAGTTGCATAGTTTTTTGCATCTCTATTGCTAAGTTGCATTGCCTTTATTTCAGGAATATCCTTCAATAACAAAAAAGGAGCCTTTATTTTAAAAGGCTGTGTTGGTTTTTTACTTGGCTTAACAGTTTTGGCTAATACAGGATTAGCCAAAAATATTAAAACCAAAAATATAAATGAAATTCTTTTCATAAGATTAAGCAACAGCTGTTTCTTCTTTATCTTTTGAATTACCGTTTTCTTTTACCTTAGATGCAATAATTTGCTCTATTTGCTCAACAGCCTCGGAATGAGAAACATTCTTTACTATAGAGTACTCAGAAGCAAATCTATCTAAAGCATATTTGTAGAATTTTCTTTCCGAATAAGACTGATCTTCAGCTGTTGGTAAAATGGAGCAGTTTCTGCTTAAATCTCTAAGCACTTCTGCTACCATTACTTGACATCCTGATTCAATTTTTGTCTTATATTCTTGAGCTCTTTTTGCCCACATAATTCGCTTAATTTTAGCTTTACCTTTTAAAGTTTCAATAGCATCATCAAAATCTTCATGTGATAACAAGTTTCTTAGTCCCGCTTCTTCGACTCTATGTTTTGGAAGTTTTAAAGTCAACTTATCTTTAGAAAATGTTACTGAATATAATTCTACTTCCTGATCTGAGATTTGCATTTTTTCAACACCATTAATCTCTCCAACACCATGAGCAGGGTAAACAACGAAATCACCTTTTTTAAAAGATTTTTTATTAGCCATATACATATACCTCTCTATAAATACATCTCTTCTTTACACATTATATATACCATATAACTTAAAAAAACTCAATAGAAAAAAGCAAAAAAATCAATTTTATTATTATAATCAATCTAACCTGTTGTCATCATTAATAAAAAAATAACAAAAATCACTAACATTTTGATTAATAAAATATTTTCCTAAACTTTTTTAAAACATAGAGTTTAATGAAATGTGGTTTGATATAAGGGAATCTTTCTGTATCAGCATCTTGCATCAATAGAATTTTTGCATAGAAAAATTCTAAGTATCCCACAACAATTCTTGAGAGAACCAATCCTAATATACCACCTATTGCTCCATATAAATGAGAACCTAAATATATTGAGGCTATTATTGATACAGTCTGAAAAACACTAAAGAATACGGAATACCTAGATTTATCTATAGAGTTAAACAATGAATGAGATGCATACATTAATTCAACACCAGAATATGAAGCACTTGTTAAAATTAAGTATATAATAGCAAATCTAACTATAATCTCATCGCGAGTAAATATAGATATTATTAGCTCTCCAAAACAATGATATATAGCTAAGCATAATACAGACCAAATTATAGCAAAATATGCATTATAGTTAAGAGCAGAAACTATTCTTTTGTGTCTCCTCGCCCCAAAATTTTGCCCTATAAAAGCAGGCATAGATTCACCAACAGCTAATAAAGCTATAGCTGCAAAAGCCTCAATTTTAACAGCAACACCAAAACCTGCAATTAAAGCAAGACCATAACCAGCCATTACTTTATTAAACATCATAATAATAAATTGCACTAGTATTGTATTTATGGAAGTTGGAACAGATATTTTTAGCATATCTTTCCAAGACTTAAACATCTCTTTTAAAAATTTATCAGGAATAATAGATATTAAATTTCTTTTATTCAAGACATATAATATAGCAAAAGTTCCAAACACTCTTCCTATAACTGTAGCCCAAGAAGCACCAGCTATTCCCATTTCAGGAAAAGGACCGATACCAAATATTAGTAAAGGATCTAAAATTATATTTATAATAGATGATATAATCATTATTTTAGCTGGAGTTTTTGTATCCCCCATTGCAGATAATGATTTATCAGTCATAATAGGAAGTCCCATAAAAGCAAGACCTAAAAACCATGGGAACATATAAGATGAAACCATGCCCATTAATTCTTCAGGGACACCCATAAAATGAAATATGTCTTTCATAAAGAAAACTCCTAAAGAAGACATTACTATAACAATAAGTAAACTCAATGCTATACCATCTGTTATATATCTCGCAGCTTTATTGTGATTATGCATTCCAAATGCTCTACTCACAAGAACATTATTTCCAACTCCCAACCCGATAAAAGTCCCTATCATAATCATAACAATTGGAAATGTGAAACCAATAGCGGCAAGAGCCTCTTCTCCTAAGAAAGATATGAAAAATGTATCAACTAGGTTAAAAGTCATAAGAGCCATAATACCTAAAGCCATAGGATATGACAAATTAAACAAATGCTTACGAATAGACCCTTCTGTTAAATCTATATGTAAGTGCTTTCTTCTAAAAAATCTTCTAAATATAAACATAGGATGTATAATAAATTAATAAATACAATAATGCAAGAAAATATATTATATTATAACCCCTCTAAACTCTTTATTGTAATTCCCACTTTTTTTAATTAGTTATTCCCGCTCCCTGCTCTTTCATTCACTCCCCCTACTTTGTCATTCTGGTGAACGGAGCGAAGAAGAATCTAACCGTGTTAAAGCAGTGCCAAACTTTCTATTTGTCGTCATTCTGAACGGACACAGCTATGTGGTAGTGAAGAATCTCATTGTGCTACTGGATGTAAATTAACATTCCACAAGCATGAAAAGATTCTTCGTTACATTCAGAATGACTATATAATAAAATAGCATGATGAGTAGATTTTTCGACTCCTTACAGTCGCTCAAAATGACAATATCATTTCCTCAGCCTGTCATTCTGAACGAACACAGCTATGTGGTAGTGAAGAATCTCATTGTGCTACTGGATGTAAATTAACATTCCACAAGCATGAAAAGATTCTTCGTTACACTCAGAATGACGATATAATAATATATCATGGTGAAAAGATTCTTCACTTTGTTCAGGATGATCCGAAAAGAAAAATAGATTTTAAAAAATTTTAGATTATGAAAAAGCCCCTAAATAAAAAATAGATTTTAAGCTTATTTTAGGTGAATTATTTTTGAGTGAAGTGTACATAAAAGCACATGAGCGAAAACCCCAGCTAAAAGCTGGGGCTCGAATAATCACATAAAATGAACTTAAAATCTATTTTTTATTTTTCCACTGGAATTTTGAAAACTAATTTCTTGATTTCCGTCATTCTGTTATCTACCACCAATAAAGGCTTATGTAAGTCCTCTGGGAAGAACACAGCAAAGTGATTTTTATCTATCAAGAATGAAGTTTTTGATGGAGTATTATAGAAATACAAATCATCTTCTGGTCTTGAAATATCTTCCTTGTATATTTCCAATCCTGAGATATTAGCATATTCTATAATTTCTTCTCCTGTTAAACCAACCTGAATATCAATATATTTTTTATGAGCCTCTAAAGGTCCTTCGTATCTGGTATTTGTTAAATCCACATTAACATAAACTCCATTTTCAAGTTCATATCTACCAGGCTCGATATCTTCAGAAACTTCTTTTAAGAACTTTTCAACTTGATAGAACTCTTTATGACAGTTCTTATACAACCCGAAATTTTCTACTTTATCAAATATCATATGTTTTTTTACCCTTCATTTTTATCAAACCTTCTAACAACTCCCCTGTTGATTTGCTTCCGCTGCCCATTATACATTGAGCAATTTTTTTATCCAATTCTCCAACTAAATTAGTTTGGAATATTTCTTTAAAGTTTTCATAAGAAACTCTTTGTCCTAGCATCCACATACACTTAGTAGTCGCAGCTTCTATAGACATATCATAGGCTTCAATTGCACCCAAATCCACAGCTTTTTTACCTAAGCTATATTTACTCATAACTGTAGTCCCTTCAGGACATTGAGAAACAACAATCACAGGTATTCTTTTTTCTTTTGCTTTTAAAAGACTTGGATGTAAAACCTCTGGTATATTACCTGTACCAAATGTTCTAAATATAATAGCCTCAACACCTCCATATATTAATTCATCAACATATCTAGGGTTTAATCCTGGAGTATTATGTATACAAACAATATTATCATTGAACCCATTTTTAATTTTAGGTGCTTTAAAATGTCTCTTAACATGATTTGGATGTAAAAGGTCTATATCAGAGAAAACCTTCGTTGTAGTACCAAAGTCCTCTTGATTACATGAACTAAATGCATTTATTGCAATATCTGAATACTTTTGAGCTCTTGCACCTTTAATAATCTTATCACCAAACACTACAAACACACCTGATAGATTCATACAAGCAACTAAAGCTACATTAATTAAGTTTATCTTAGCATCTGTTCTTATTTCCTCTAAAGGTATTTGAGCACCTGTAATAGCAACTGGCTTACCTATATCTCTTAAAGAAAAAGCTAATGCACTAGATAAATAAGCCATTGTATCTGTACCAGTAGTTATGATAAAACCATCATACTTATCATATTCTTCTTCAATAGCTGTTGTAACTTTTTCCCAAACAGTTTTATCCATATCAGAAGAGTCTTCATTTATTATAAATTTAGTAGTTAAATTAGCAAGACTATCTATTCTTGGAGCAAGCCTCAACATCTGTTTATGATCATCATTATGAGTAGTATCCAGCTTACCACCATCATCAGCATGCATACTAATTGTTCCACCACAGAATAATAATAATATATTTTGTTTCATAATAAATACTCCTTATGTTTTTACAATGTAATACATTTACTTAACATGTTATTTAACAATATGCAAGCAAAAATAAACATCTGAATATAAATAAAAAAAGAGGATTTAACTCCTCTTTTTTATAATTTATAACATACTTTCCACTTCAGAAATCGCCTCATCTGCTTTAGCAAAATTAACACCTCCTGCTTGAGCCATATCAGGACGACCTCCTCCGCCTTTTCCTTCTAACACTTCAGAAGCTTTTCTAACTAGAGAAACAGCATCAATCTTATCTGTTAAGCCTTTATTTACTGCTACAACAACTGACACCTTTCCTTCATTCTCAGCAATTAACAATGCGACACCATCGCCTCTTAATTCTTCAGCCATTGGTTTTAAAGATTTAGCCTCAACACCTGACAACTTTTTAGCTATAAATTTAATGCCATTAATCTCTTTTGCTTCATTAGATGACATTCCTCCACCCATAGCAACTTTTTGTTTTAACTGCTCTATTTCTTTTTCTAGTTTTTTGTTTTTCTTAACTAGCTCTGCATTATCATCTTCTAGGGCATCTTCATTCTTATAAAATCTTTCAAACACCTTATAGCCTGTAATAGCTTCAATTCTTCTAACACCAGAGGCCACAGATGAATCAGATATAATTTTAAAGCACCCTATATCACCTGTTCTATCTACATGAGTCCCCCCACATAGTTCCATTGAATAGAATCCATCATTTTCAGAAATCATAGATACAACTCTTACTTCATCACCATACTTTTCGCCGAATAAAGCCATAGCACCTGATTCAAAAGCCTCTTCAGACGACATAAGCTTAGTAACCACCTCTCCATTTTCACGAATTTTTTCGTTAACTAACTTTTCAACTTTAATCATATCTTCTTTAGATAAAGCTGATGGAGATGAATAGTCAAATCTCAGTCTTTCAGCTGTAACATAGGAACCTTTTTGATTTACATGATCTCCCAATATATCTTGAAGAGCTTTTTGAACTAAGTGAGTAGCAGAATGATTTGCTCTAACTGAATCGCGATGAGCCTTATCTACATGCATATTTACCACATTACCTTCTTTTACAGAACCCTCTATGATTTCAATATGATGAATAAATAAATCTCCAAACTCTTTTGTAGTATCTAATACTTTTGCTTTAAAATTATCATTTTCTATAATTCCAGTATCACCAATTTGACCACCTGACTCACCATAAAACGGAGTTTGATTTGTTATCATATATGTATTATTATTCTCTTCAACAACAGCCAATACTTTAGCCTCTGCAGATAATGCCTTATACCCTAAGAAATCCGTTGCTCCACATTTATCTTTTAAGTCAAACCATATTTTAGATTTTGCAGCATCCCCAGAACCTTTCCAAGATGCACGAGCTTTTTCTTTCTGATCTTCCATAGATTTCTCAAAGCCCTCTACATCAACCGTTTTATTTTCTGCTTTTAAAATATCTTGTGTTAAATCCATTGGGAAACCATAAGTATCATATAGTTTAAAAGCTATATCTCCCGAAAGAACTCCATTTTCTGGAAGCTTAGCAGATTCATCTGATAACATAGACAACCCTTTATCAAGAGTTCTCTTAAAATTCTTTTCTTCTAATTCTAGAGTTTGAACAATTAAGCTTTCTGCTCTACCTAGTTCTGGATAAGCCTCTCCCATTTCTTTTAATAATGCTGGGAATAACTTGTACATTAAAGGCTCTTTACATCCTAAAATATGAGCATGCCTCATAGCTCTTCTCATAATACGACGAAGAACATAACCTCTACCTTCATTTGAAGGTAATACTCCATCAGCAATTAGGAATGATGCACACCTTAAATGATCCGCAATAATTCTACATGAGAATAAAGCATCCCCTTCAGCCTTTACTCCTACTTTTTCTTCTATATCTTTAATTAAGTTTAAGAATAAATCAACTTCGAAATTATTATATGAACCTTGTAAAATCGCAGAAATTCTCTCTAATCCCATTCCTGTATCAACATTCTTCATCGGCAGAGGAATTAAAGATCCATCTTCTAATCTTTCGAACTCCATAAATACATTGTTCCAAATTTCGATATACCTATCTCCATCTTCTTCTGGAGTTCCCGGCTTACCACCCCATACATCAGGGCCATTATCATAAAATATTTCTGTACAAGGTCCACAAGGCCCTGTATCTCCCATTTCCCAGAAGTTATCTTTTGTATCTATACGGATAATTTTATCATCACCCCAACCTGTTAGCTCTTTCCAAATTTTGTATGACTCTTCATCTGTATGATAAACAGTCGCAATAAGTTTATCTTCATCCAAACCAAGAACTTTTGTTAAAAATTCATAACTCCACTCTATTGCTTCTTTTTTAAAATAATCTCCAAAAGACCAGTTACCAAGCATTTCAAAAAAAGTATGATGTCTAGCAGTATATCCAACATTTTCTAAATCATTATGCTTTCCTCCTGCTCTTACACATTTTTGGCAAGAAGCTGCACGAACATAATCTCTTTTTTCTTTTCCTGTAAGAACATCTTTAAACTGCACCATACCAGCTACAGTAAACATAAGAGTAGGATCGTTATCTGGAATTGTGGCGGAAGACTTAACAATCGTATGCTGTTTTGATTCAAAAAAGTCTAAATAAGCTTTTCTAACTTCGTTAAGTGTTTTGTTTTTCATTTTTGTCTTCCTTTTTTTATTAATCTAGAAGTAAATTATTACTACAAAAAAAGCTTTTTGTCTAGTTTTTTAAAAAAAGTACTAAACCAAGCTCGAAATATTAAAAAAACTATAATAAAATCAAGATTTTGATTGTTTTTATTGTTATTTTGTGATATATTACCCCTAAGTTGTTGAATTATTATAAGGTAAAAAAGTGAGAAAAATAAAATACAAAGTTACAACAGATAAAAAGATTATTAAAAAAGTTATCCACGAAAATTATGCAGAACCATATATAACAAGCGATATTACAAAAATTTGCATAATTGCAACTCACGAAGATAAAATATGCGGATGTGCTTTAGGAAGAGAACAAAAAAATAACAAATCAGGAGAAATACACTTGGCATGGATGGCATCTTATTCAGGGTTTCAGGAACGAAAAGAGGCTGTTGGCACAAACTTATTAACTAGCTTTTGCCAAGAAGCAAAGAGATTAGGCTATAATAGTATATCTCTAAATTCATTATCAGAAGCAATGCCTTTTTATAAAAATCTAAAAGTAAAAAAAACCTCAGGTAGAAAAAATCATTTTAGAGACTCTATAGAAGATTTTTTGAGAAGAAGAAAAAAACAATCAACAACATTATCACCGGTATAAAACATGAGAAAAATAAAATACAAAGTTACAACAGATAAAAAGATTATTCAAAAGGCTATAGAAATAAGCCATGGGGATAATTTTATAAAAGCTGACATTACAAAACTATGTATAATAGCAACTCATGAAGGTAGAATATGTGGCTGTGCTATGGGATCAGAAAAAAAAGGTCGCAAGCCTGGAGCAATATATCTAGCCTGGATTGCATCAGGAACAAATTTTCAACAAAAACCCGAAAAAACAGGAACAAACCTAATGATTAATTTTTGTAAAGAAGCTAAAAAAATGGGATATAAAACCATAACTATAAACTCTTTACAAGAACCCATTTATTTTTATGATAAATTAAAAATAAAACAAAAAGAAAATGAAATATATATTTTTGAAGACAGTATAGAAGATATACTATATAAAAACAGGCCAAAGATAGACAAAATTTCTACTAAAAACCAATCAAGTTTATCGCAACAATCAAAAGCAACAGTTTAGGAATCTAATAGATATGAAATATCAAATAATAAAAGATAAGAATAGCGAAACCATTAAACATAACACTGAAAAAAAGAAAGTAGATATGTCCAAAATAAACACTCACACAGCAGAAAACTTAGAAGAAATATTTGATATTCACCCTGATATATTTAGCTCTGAAATCACCAAATATACAGACAACATAAATCATGCTATTATAGCTCTAGATGAAGACATTGAAGAAGCTGGTTTTTTAGTGGCATATAAAGACTACCAAGATAATAATACTATTTTCTTAGAAAGAATTAATGTAAATCAAGATTATAAAAGAGAAAAAATTGGAACAACCCTAATAAAAGAGTTATGCGAACATGCATTAGATGAAGGCTTCTCTAGAATTATACTAACATCCTCCCCAGAAGGAGAACCATTTTATGAAAGACTAGGATTTGAAAGAGAAAGCGAATACGATTCAGTATTTGAAGGGGATATTGAAACAATTTATGCAAATGCTAAATATCTAACACATATTTCTAGACCTAAACTTTTATCAAACAACAAACCTAAAGAAATAAAGTTAATAAGACAATGCACGAAATAACATACAAAACCATAACAAACAAAGATAAAATCTTGGAAACATTTAAAACAATTGTTAAAGATTCTAAAATGAAACACACCTATGCACTGAGAAACTGTGCAAAGGGGAAAACTGAAGTTGCTTTTGTTATAACAGCAATGGAAAACAATAAGTTAATAGGGTATGCTTTCCCTGAAGAATCTGTCCACCCAAGTATATCTTACTTAAGCTATATATTTGTAAAAGAAAACTATAGGTGCTCTAAAAACATAGGGAAAAACATTCTAAAAGATTTTTGTAAAGCAGCAAAAAACCATAAAAGCGACACAATTACTTTTTGGTCTTTAGAAGAGGCAAAAGGTTTTTATAAACATATAGGTTTAAAATCTGCAAACAATGATGACTATTTCACTTTAGGGATAGACGAAGCCTTACAAATAATTGAAAAAAGTAAGAAAGATAAAAAAATAAGACCTGTACAGCCAATTAAAATGGCTAAACCTAAAGAACTATTTTGTTACTTTAAATAAACTCTTGATTATTAAATTAATTTGAGTTAATTTAATCTTATGAGAGATAGTATTTTAAACCCATTATTTGTTTCTGTTGAAACTTTACCAGGCATAGGCAGTAAAACTAGCCTATACATTAAAAAATTATTAGGAAACAACAGACTTAAAGATTTATTATTTTTAAAACCTTCTAATGTAATAGATAGGACATTTTCTCCAAAAATAAAAGATGTTATTGAGGGGCAAATATGTACTCTTGAAGTTGAAATAATTAGCCACGACCCTAATGACAGATACAGAAAAGTTTACTCTGTATTTTGCAAAGATGAAACAGGATTCATAAGTGTAAAATTTTTCAAACCTAGAAAAGATTGGATTAAGAGTCAGCTTCCAGTTGGAGAAAAAAGAGTTATAAGTGGAACCATTGAAAAATTCAATAATTCTTTACAAATGACACACCCTGATTTTATAGAAAAAGTTGAGAACAAATATAAAGTTCAAAAAGTTGAAGCAGTTTACCCTCTAACGGCAGGACTATCTAGGAAAATGATAGGTAAAGCTATTGATAAATGTTTAGATAAAGTTCCTGATTTGGCAGAATGGAATGATGAACACTTTATGGCAAAACAAAAGTGGCTATCTTGGAAAGAAAGCATACTAAAACTTCACAGTCCAACTAGCAAAGAAGATATTATAGATAATTCACTATTTAAAGACCGATTAGCTTATGATGAGGTGTTATCAATGCAATTAGCTTTAGCTTATGTGAGGAAATTTTCAAAAGAGAAAAAAGGAATTAGCATAGGACAAGGAGGAGAAGGATTAGATTTCAAATCGACTAAAGCCCCTCTCCCTAACCCTCTCCTGCAAGGGGAGAGTCAAAGAGAACAAGCCCAAAGGAAAAAATTCGACTTAGAGAGAGGTAATGTATTACAAAAACTTATTCAAGATCTCCCATTCTCTTTAACTGAAGCTCAAGAAAGAGCAATCAAAGATATATTTATTGATATGAAATCACCTCATAAAATGATGAGGTTATTACAAGGAGATGTCGGATCTGGTAAAACCATAGTATCCTTATTTGCTTGCATCAATACTTGTAGTTCAGGTTTTCAGTCCTGCATAATGGCTCCAACAGAAATATTAGCAACTCAACACTATGAAACTATAAACAAGTTCTGTAAAAATCTAAATATTGAAGTTGAAATATTAACAGGAAAGCACAAAGGTAAAAGCAGAGAAGAAAAACTTCATAAAATTAATAATGGAGAAGCTAAAATAATCATAGGTACTCATGCCTTATTCCAAGAATCAGTAGAGTTTTATAACTTGGGACTAGCTGTAATAGATGAACAACACCGTTTTGGAGTTCATCAAAGAATGATGCTAGCAGAAAAAGGTGAGAAATTAGATTGTTTAGTTATGTCTGCAACCCCAATCCCAAGAACTCTTACTCTTACTTTATATGGAGACATGGACATATCAATATTAGGTGAAAAGCCTGCAAATAGAAAAGACATAAATACCGTAGTAATTAATAGCAATAAACTTGATGATGTAGTTAATTCTTTAAAAGACAAAATAAATGAAGGAGAACAGATATATTGGGTTTGCCCTTTAGTTGAAGAGTCTGAAAAAATAGATTTAGCTGCTGCTACAGATAGATACAATAGCTTAAAGAAAATCTTTGGAGATAAGGTTGGATTAATTCATGGTAAAATGAAAGCAGATGAAAAAAAACATGCGATGGATAAGTTCTCTAAGGGCATTACTAGAATTTTAGTTGCAACAACTGTAATTGAGGTTGGAGTTGATGTAAAAAATGCCAGCATCATGATTATTGAGCACTCCGAAAGATTTGGATTATCACAGTTACACCAATTAAGAGGTCGTGTTGGCCGTGGTGAGAAACAATCAACATGTATTTTGATTTACTCTCATCCAATATCAATAGATGGCAGAAAAAGATTAGAAATCATGAGAAAAACAAATGATGGGTTCTTAATAGCGGAAGAAGATTTATCAATTAGAGGTGGTGGAGAAATATTAGGAACAAGGCAATCCGGAATACCTGAATTTAAATTTGCGGATTATAGCATACACAAAGATTTATTTATGATTGCTAGACAAGATGCTAAAGTTATAATAGAAACTGACCCCTATCTAAAATCAGAAAGAGGTCAAGATTTACGAATTTTACTATATCTTTTTGAACAAGATGTAGGTATTAAATATCTAGAGAATTAGCCCACAATTAAAAGCTGTTTACCCTTAACAACGGGAGCTTTTTTACCTTTATGAGCACTATCAATCTTAGGTCTCAAAGCTTTTTTAATCAAACTTTGCACTTCATCATTTGTTTCCAGATTTTTTGCTTTATTAATGACACGAATAACTTCCTTGTGATAACCAGTTTGAACCGATTTATTAATTAAAAATTTAGCATTTGCAGGAGACATTCTCTTAGAATTTTCTCTAGCAGATAAATCTAGGCACTGCTCTGCCAATGCAGGTATAAAATTATCAGGAGATATTTTCGCTAAAGTTACTAGTAAACTGTGTTTCATTATTCAATCTTTCTATAATTATTCACGCTATAATCATTATAGCAAAAAAACACCTTATAATCAAGAGTTAAAGCAATAAGTTAAAACTTCATAGCTAGACTTAAGTTTAGATTTTGCATTTAATTCATAAGTATTATTCTCACAATAGCTATTATTTTTAATATTAGCTTTTTTTTGTTTCTGTTCTAGCTCATTTAAAAACATGCAAACATTTTTTGCCAATTCAGGAGTGCTCTTATATAGATATGAAAGTTTGCAATCACCAATAAACCCTACAACAGTTGACATAACATCGTTTTTCTGGTTTTTAGTAGCTACTAAATCAACAGCATTAACAATTTTATTAAATCCTTTAAGTTTTTTTTCTTTATTAAGATTAGATAATAAATATAATAAACTTTTTGAAAACTTAACAACATTTCCTTCTCTAGTCATACAATAATGAGAAGAATTATCTATAAATTTCCAAGCACTTTCATCTGGGCATTTATCAAACATTTTTAATAAATAATCATCTTTAACTTCACCACAGTACTTTTCTACATCTTCAGAAAGCAAATGAATAAAATCTGGATGTGTTTTATCAATTATAGTATTTATGAACTTATCTTCATCATCTACTGATATATTTTTTAGAGCACAAATATATAAAAAAGGAATAGTCTTTCTATTTGAACATTTATCCAGTGCTTTATATAAGAACTCATCATCAATTTTCATTAAAGGGAACTCTGAAGCCATATTTATAAAATCTTTAAACTCATGTTCATCTACATGATTTAAAAGCACTCTAAAAACATCTTTAGCATCTCTTTTGTCTTTAAATGTTTTATATGTTTTAATAAAATCCTCTATATAATAAGAACCACAATTATCTGCTAACTTAAGCACCGCCTCTCTTGTATCATTTCCATATGGCATCTTTTGCAAAAGGTTTAAATCTCTTATAATTTCTTCATTTTTAACATTATCTAAATCTAATCTACATAAATCCTCTGTTACAATTAAAGCACCGCCATAACAATCCCTATTTATTTCTCTACTAGCTGATAATATACCGAACTCATCTATAGCTTGAGAGGGAGTCTTTTTCAATTTTAAGTTTTTGTCTGCTTTTTCCATTTGATTATTTTATCACAAAATAAAGCTTGATTCAAGTTTATTTTAAGAAAAAAACAATGCTAAATCATTATTTTATTTTACTTTTTGTTTGATGATTATGAGAATGACATATAGCAACAGCTAAAGCATCCGCCGAATCCTCAGAGTCTAACTCACACCCACCCAACAGCATTTTAACCATCATCTTAATTTGATTTTTATCTGCTCTACCAGTTCCAACCACAGATTTTTTAACCATTGTAGTTGAGTACTCAACTGTTTCTATGCACTTCATAGCAGGAGCTAATAAACAAGCTCCTCTTGCTTGACCAAGCTTAAGAGTAGAATTAGGATTCATATTAACAAAAACCTCTTCAACTGCAGCTTGCTCAGGATTATATTTAGATATTACTTCTTGCAAACCAACAAAAATCTCTTTAATTCTTTGGGATAAGATTTCACTTTTAGTTGAGTGTATAGTCCCATTAGCAATATGAGTTAATTTATTACCATTAATTTCTATAACTCCCCAACCCGTATGCTGTAATCCTGGATCTATCCCTATTATTTTCATATCTTTTTCCTTTTAATAACACTTCAATATTATATATATAAATTTATAAGCAGAATGTAAAGATAAAAATTTAATACCTTATTATAAGTCTTTTACATATTTATGATTATAATTTTATATAAGGTAGTACAAAAAAACTTATTATCTGTTCGTCATTCCGCGAAAGCGGAAATCTCATTGTGCTACTAGATGTAAATTAACATTCCACAGGCATGAAAAGATTTTTCGACTCCTTGCAGTCGCTCAAAATGACATTACCATTTCCCCCAGCTCGTCATTCTGAACGAACACATTTATGTGGTAGTGAAGAATCTCATCGTGTTACTGGATATCAATTAACATTCCACAAGCATGAAAAGGTTCTTCGTTACACTCAGAATTGACGATATAATAATATAGCATGGTGAAAAGATTCTTCACCTTGTTCAGAATGACAAGCAAATAAGAGGGTATAAAAAAACTCCCAAAACAGGGAGCTTCTTTAAACAATCAATAACTTTATTAGTTAGAACTAAATACCCAGCCCTTATCTTCTAAAGTTGCTTTAGCTGATGAACATGTAGCATCTGAACAAGTGTTAGAGCCAATGTGCAATGTCCCATTATCTTTTAAAATTGCCCAAGAGTCAGACAAAAATGATAAAAATTTTCCATATTCCATAGAAGTCATTTTTTTAGAATAAGTTATATTTGTTAAACTAGTAGCACCGTGGAAAATGTAATTTAAAGCAGGAGAGTCATGTATAACCCAGCCACTAAGGTTAAGAGATGCTAAATTACTAGCTCCATAGAACATTGAAGACATATCAATAACATTACTTGTATCCCAGCTACTAAGATCAAGAGATGTTAAGCTTGATGTATTCTTAAACATATCGTTCATCCTAATAACATTGCTTGTGTTCCAATTGCTAAGATTAAGAGATGTTAAGCTTGATGCTTCTTCAAACATTTG
>JAOXRX010000018.1 GCA_025800285.1 Alphaproteobacteria bacterium | reverse complement strand
GTAATGAAGTGTATATTTTTCTTTATTATTTAAAGTAGGAATTAATTTGTCTACAATACCTGATGATATTTTATATTTATTTGCAATGTTTTTACAATAATTTGATAGCATATTTTTAGTTACTTTTATTTTTTCACAAGCCAATGGATAATCATTATGAAGATTATGTAATTTTTTAGGATATTCTAAATCTACTTGTAATATTAGTCCTTTTTTACTAGTTTCATTATATTTTGTTAAATCTAATTTGTCTATCTGATTTTTATTTAACCATTTAAAATTTCCTGTTGGTAAATACTGGCACATAGCATAACCATAAAGATTATTAGCATCCAAATAGGCAATGTATTTCGATGGTAAATTCTCATTGTATTCTTTGATGTATTTATTATTTGCTTTAGAATATCTGTTTGCAATATATGAAATACCACCTCTAAGGCCAGATTCAATGAACAAATGCATGTCAATATCTGTCATAAGTTCAAGATTAATTTCAGTCATTTTTAACATACTATCAAAAGATAACCCCGGACTAGTAAAATAATGAGCTGGATCAAGTTTGTAATATTCAAAGCATGTATTTCGGAAATTTTCAAAAACATCAGCGAGTAAAACGACATCTGTTTTCAGATATAAATCATGATATTGACCCATGTTTTTTAGACCAAATGTATTCCATACTGTTTTAGCATGTTTATATTCTTCATCTGTTATATGCTCATCGTTTAATATGTTATAAAATTCTTCTTTGGATGGTAAAGTTGTGTTAAATTTCTCAAAACTATCCATATAGTCATATGGGTAGACTCCTTTTTTACACATTAAATCAAATTGCTTGTCTTTATACAGTTCTGATGTGTATTTAAATGATTCTTTTGGTAAATTACTAACGAGTTTGTCTAATGAAGAATTCATAAACTGAAAACTATCA
>JAOXRX010000017.1 GCA_025800285.1 Alphaproteobacteria bacterium | reverse complement strand
GTCTCACAGAATGCCTTCAATGTAGTTTTGGTTTTTGTTTCGCTAAAAGTCGATTGTTTACGGACGTTCGAAGTGAGAAGACAGAAGTCTGAAGGATTTTTGATTCTACTTCTAGTTTAATGTTGAAGTCTTTTTCCCCTTTTTTAGGGCTTAATGATTGTTCTTCAAGTCAGTTTTCGAAACCACGATTCTCATAAATTGTATTATGATTTATACCAAGGTGATGGGAGAGTGGTTGATATTGAAATCATTTTTTATAATACAGAAAGCAATTATGTTTATTTTTTGGCTAGGCATTTTTCTTGTTATGTATGCCAAGAGGCTAGTTTCATTGGGGAATTGTAATAAAGTTTTTCTACATTTGCTATTTGATATGATTCACCGACTGGTATAAATGCTGGATAAAAACTAATCTCATCACTTTTCTTTTTTATTCGGTATAAATTATTAGGGAGGAGCTGATCAATAGATCAGTAAAATTCTTACTTACCTCCGAGGCTTAAGGGAATAAAACGAAAGAAATCACATTGAGGTTCAGGGACACATGTTTAATTTCTTTTTATTTTATTCATATTATTCCCCTAAGCCTTGGAACCACGTAGAAATTGGTCTATTTCCAGCCATGCTGGGGGGGAACAAGCGCATG
>JAOXRX010000016.1 GCA_025800285.1 Alphaproteobacteria bacterium | reverse complement strand
CCAGTTTTATTAGTCATAGCTTTTTTAATACGTTTTAACTGTGTTGCTGTTAACATCAACATATCATTACCAGTTAAATCACTTTTTGTCAATCGTAATGTAATCGATGATTTGTTTGATAAAGCTTTGGCTAGTTTTTTCTTTTGATCAGCAGATAATTTTACTCCATATTTAACGTATGTCATATCTTATATATGATATATGTTAGATTAATTTATCTGAAAAGCAATTTACCGTTTTGTTGTATAAGTTCAGCTTCTTGTTCATAAAGTGTCAGAGCATATATTGAATAAGCAGTAGCTGTTGTTCCTGATAACTCATATCTAAATGTTAGTTTTGTTGTTCCGTCTTTTATATCAGTTTTTTGTTTAGTTAGATCAAAATACAGAAATGGAAAAAGTGTTTGGAAATTACTTATATTTAGTAAAGATCCTTCATTATATTCATTATTCTTATGAACATATTTAAGAACATCTCTAAAAACTCTTGATAAATCTGTTGATGGAGTATAATGAATTTCTGGATATTCTTGTCCATTAGCAACTTCAAGATGACAATTTATTAGACTTCTTGGATCTGTTGATACACTGAATGTATTATATAGAAATGGATTGCTTATCTGACTATCAATAGAAGCATCATTTATTATAAAAACAAAAACATGTCTTGGTTTTGATATTCCTGATGAAATCTTAAAATGTCCAGATCTTTGTGTAGTACTATTGCTTCGTTCAATATTTTCTCTAAGATACATCCATTTATAAGGTTTCAAAAACTTGCTCATATATAAACTTTGTCCGTCGCTATTAAAGGTGATTCGTGGTACAATAAGTTGTAATTTTGTTAAAATAACTCGACAATTATCAGCACCTTGCCAAATCAAATTAGCATCGCTTTCAAATTCAATATTTAATTCCATACGACCTGATGGGAGCATATTTCTATCAAGAGCTTCAAAAAATGAATATCTATTAAGAGGTAATTCTCTGGTGACAGTATTGGATGCACCTAAAAGAAGTTTTCTCTCAGCAAATCCTTTATTATATAAAGCTTGTGCGGGTCTTTCTTCAGCTGATCTACTTGTATCAAGATGAAAAAATTCATTAGTTGCTGTTGTTTGAGCATAAACAGGACTATATTCTAACAATGATTTTATATTAACACAATGATTGGCATCATTACAATCATATACTTTTTTACCGTTTAATTTGATATCAAAATTCTTTATAAAAC
>JAOXRX010000015.1 GCA_025800285.1 Alphaproteobacteria bacterium | reverse complement strand
TAAATATATACATGAACAATTCTTATTTCTTGAATTGGTAAAATAATCTCGTATTTTTTCATCATTTTTTTTCCCAGTATTTAAATAATCATCAAATATAACTAATTTTTGATTTTCATCAGGTAAATCTGTTAAAGGGATAATATCGTTATTACTTGCTTCGATTATATCATAACCAACATCATTTGATATTGATTCAAGAGATTGTAATAAATGTTTATATTTCTTTTGTTGAAGATTACGAGCATAAAGATATATTTTATCAAAGTATAATAGTCTGTATATCATATCAAGTAAAAGGTTTGTTTTACCTCCACCAGATGGAGCTGTTAAAAGCATTCTGAAACATCTGTCGGGCATAAAACTATGTAATTGAGTAAAATCGTTATTATCATCGTCATGAATATCGTAATTTTGTATCTTCATATTTATTATGTTATACAATTTAATAGCAATGCGACTAGCTTTGTGTCACGCTATGCGATTATTTTCATATATGATAAGACTATTTTTATATAAATGAATAATATAAATGAGTTTACTTAAATGGAAAGAAATAGCTAATAAAAAATCAGCACTTGGAAAAGAGATAAATACATTAAAAGAAGTAATAAAACAAAAAAAAATAACAGATCAAATGGGTGAAGCTGAAGCTCAAAAACTGTTTCAACCTATTACATCTGGTTTAATGGAACTTACAGTTCCAAAAACACCATTGAGAAGATTGACTAAGAGAAAAGGCCTCGTTCCAGATTATGGAATCGATATTGATGATGAAGTACCTGATTATGGATTAGAAGATTTATTTGTTGAACCACAGAACAACAAGCAATTAGTACCAAAACCACCATCATATGAAGATGTACTTGATGATATAGCATCAGGTGAAAAAAAGATACATATTGATCCTGAATTTATGTATAAACCAGAAGATTTACCACCTGAATATGAAGAAGAAGAAGGACCTGATTATGCCATTTTTGAAGAGGATGCTGTCAACCAAGCTTTAGACAAATTGAATATTCCGAACTATGATGATGTTGAATTACGTCTAAAAGAAGAGGATATGGATAATAACAAGAGGAAAGCTTATTTAAACAAAATCTTGAAAAATGCAAAAGATCAACGATCTAAATTAACAGGATATTCGACAGATGTGACTAAAAAATTAAAAAGTGGTTTAATTACTCAAGCTGAGGCTCAATATCGAAGAAAAATCATTCTAGATACTAGAAAAGTTTTAAATGAATACATTGGTTATAACAAACAAAGATTAACTACTTTAAAAGGATCAGGATTAAGGAAAAAAAGTAAACGAGGTGGACAAATACAGTTTTTCAATAATCCAGCAGAAATGATGAAGAAACTTGAACTAATCATTGGATCAATGGTTGCAGGTAATAATAGCATAGAGTTGAGAAACACTGGAGTAGCGCTTCTAGACATCTTATTGAAAAACTCTATTTTAAACAAGTCACAATATACTAAAATAATGAAAAACTACTTTATATAAACTAATCATATATGGAAAGACAGCTTATATTATCATCTCATTCAGTTAAAAACATTAACAATAATAAGCCAGGTGATTTCACAATTAGATATACAAATCCAATAATGTTAGATTCAAATAAACAATATGAAATTGGTCTTAATCGTATCATTTCGATGTCATTTACTTGGTTTAATGTAACAAAAGAATTAAATAATCAAAAAATCAGATATTCGTCTGATAATGGTTCAAATTGGACTGATTTATCATTTAGATCAGGCGTTTGGAACTATGTTGATTTTAATCGTTTTTTAAAAGATAATATCAACACTGGATCATCAAACAATCCAATATATCCAATAACACTTGAGTTTGATGACACTATTTTCCGCGTCATAGTAACATTAGCACAAAACTATCAACTAGATTTAACACAGTCAGATTTTAATGATCTCATTGGTTTCAATAAAAAGATTTTATCATCTTCTGAAAACATTGGTGATCATATACCAAATTTAAGTCAAGATCGTGAAATATTGAATGTACATTGTGATCTTATTAGTGATAGTCTTGTAGATGGTGATGAAACGGATATTATATACAGCTTTTCAACCAGTACTTTAACACCTAGTTTTAGTTTTACACAAGATCCGAGAAGAGTATTGTTCAACCCTGTT
>JAOXRX010000014.1 GCA_025800285.1 Alphaproteobacteria bacterium | reverse complement strand
AACTGCAAGATATAACCATCCCTCTTTAGTTGGAACATATGTAATATCTCCAACATATATTGTATCAATCGTAGAGCTATAGAAATCTCTATCAACATGATTTGGAGAAATTGGTAGTTTATGGTTTGAAGTAGTTGTAATAACTTTAAATCTTCGTTTCATTTTAACTTTTAGATTTAATTGAGATAAAGACCTTTGAATCTTTCTTCTTGAAACTATCAATCCATATTGTTGTTTTAGAACCTCTTTAATTCGTCTTGTTCCATAAGTGGCTCTGCTTTGCTCAAATATATCTTTGATTAATTTATTAAACTCTGTATCAATTCTATTTACTACGCAACCTTTTTGAATCCAGTTATAGTAACAGCTCCTACTAACATTGAAAAGTTTGCACATTAGTTGAATTGGGAAACTCTGATTATGCTCTTTTATCCATGCATACTTTATAGAGTTTCTTTTGCGAAGTATGCTGCTGCCTTTTTTCTCAAAGAGAGTGCAAGCACAAGAAAATCTCTCTTTCTTGCTTAAGGACAGCAAGCTCTTTTTTTAGTCTTTTATTTTCATCTTCTAAACTCTCCTTGGAAGTAGTCTCTTTTTTTATTTGAATTGGAATACTATTTGCTTTTTTATAAGCTCTTATCCATGAATACAATGTTTTATCATTAATATCTAAATCTTTTGCTATTTGCATTGCACTTTTATCACTATTAAGTACAAGTTCAACTGTTGAATCTCTAAACTCTTTTGTATATTGTCTCATTTTTATTTGACCTTTCTATCTGTAATTTTAACTCAGAACTCTTTAATTCCTGTGTCTCATTTACTGTAGCCAGATCACT
>JAOXRX010000013.1 GCA_025800285.1 Alphaproteobacteria bacterium | reverse complement strand
AGAAATGAGTGATAACATCTCTGGCTAACTTAAACTTCAGGTGAAGAATTTAGTGAGCCTGGAAATCTTGGAAATCTTTAAAACATTTGTATGTCTTTGTACTGAACAAAATTTGCATATTTGAAAAACAATTTAATTAGATTAAAGCTAGCGTTTTCAAGCAAGCATCCCACTCCTTGCAAATTGTTTTATAAGAAGTAAATAAAAATTTCAAAATTAGTTGGAAGTTACAAAGAAATGAGTGAAATCGTCTCTGGCTAACTTAAACTTAAGGTGAAGACTTAAGTGAGCTTGAATGTTAAAACATCTGTTTTTTAAAAAAAAGGGTAACCGTGGCTAAAAATAGCAAGAGTTTCCACTAAAAATAGTTGTCGCTAAAAATAGTAAGTTGGTATTTTGTTTCATTTAGAATTTATTGGTGTCAGCCGATCCAGCTTTCAAGGAAAACATTTGATACATGATACTGTAGCATGTTGAATACAAGGATAAAATGTCGTGGAATAAAAAAGTCTGAAGGGCGTTTGTTCGTACGTGACAAACTTATTATCTTGTTTATCACAAAACTTAATCTATTTATTGATCTATTTTGGAAAAATAAGGTTATAGGCATCAGAAAGGGTCATGACAACATGTGTAGAGCTATGTATGTCCAGGAGCCCATCTTGGTATGTCTCGACTACATTG
>JAOXRX010000012.1 GCA_025800285.1 Alphaproteobacteria bacterium | reverse complement strand
GAGTCCAACCAGCTTTAGGTCTTGGAAGTTTTCCTATCCATTTATGAATATCAATACCTTTTCCCCATCCCATTTCTTTTACAAACGAATTATAAGATTTTTTATATCCATTCTTTTTGGCTTCTTGGTAACTATCTTTATAATATTGAACAAGTTTTTTAGCATCTGCAACAGGCATTTTATTAACTGGAGCCCATAATTCGGGATCAGTAATCAAATTAATTCCTTTTTTCAAATCTACTTGCCAAGGACTACCTTTGACACCAGAAGTAAACAAACTATCAATGACACCACTTCCATCCAAATCCTTTCTATCAGTTTTATACTTTTTATTAGGTCTTATTTTTGTTGATAATTGATCCAAAGCTTTTCCTGCAGTATCAACTACGAATGGTGTTAGTTTTTTCATTAGATAATCTACAGCTTTCTTTTGTAATTTCTTATTTCTCATTATTTCACTTGCGCCATAACGACCCATTTCAATAGTTTTCTTTGCCAACCAAGGAATACCATGATGATATAAAGCATCTGCTGCTATCCCACCAACATCTGTCATTAATCCTTCACCTTTTAGGCTTTTTTTTTTCCTGTTAAAGTACTTTTTACATACCGAACTTTCTTTATTCCACAAACTGGACAATGACAATAAAACTGTCTTCTACCATTTTTATTGGTTTGATAACCACTTGGTTCAACACAAGGTGTAACTCTTTTATCTTTGATGCAATAAGATTCATTCATTTTTTTATTTA
>JAOXRX010000011.1 GCA_025800285.1 Alphaproteobacteria bacterium | reverse complement strand
ACGCTTAAAATTTTAACACAAAAATGAGTTCTTTTTTTATTTTTTTGATTCACCCAATGGGTGAAATAGATAGTTATAGTTATTAGTTGATATTTCAACAATATCAGTTACTTTCATTTCTATTCATGAATAATTAAGGTTGATAAATGTCTCAGATATACCAGAACAAATGAATGATAAACCATTGAGTAATAAGAAATATTCTATACCGATCAATCCATAAACAACACCACCTAATAAAGGACCAGCAATAGATGCAACGGAATCGATCATGGCACGCATGGAATTTACTTTTACCAGGCGCTTTTTGTCAACCAGATTCGGTATGCTGGCACTGAGTGAAATGCCGAAAAAAGTATTGAAGACAGTCAGCAGTGCAGAAGATGCATAAATCATAACCAAAGATAAAGTGGTTGTTCTAGCAACAAAGTAAACAAAAATCAAAAGGACACCACTCAGAATGTCCATGAGGACGGTCATTTTCTTTCTGTTGATTTTATCTGCTAATACACCTGCAAAGGGTGATAGTATAATTCTAGGTATCATACCAAACAGTATGGAAAAGGCAAAGGTTTGACCTGAGCCTGTTAATTTCAAAACATAAAGGCCTATGGCAAAGTTGTACATAAATGTACCCAAATTCGATACCAAGGCCCCTGCAAAATACAAAGCAATATTTTTCTTGATGGTTGGATTCAAGTCAACTGGACTCTCATCCTTAAACTGTTCTACCATATTGCCCCCTTAAATTGAAACATATATCTTGAGTTTGTTCATTTCAATTTTCATAGGTTCTTTTTTCTTTTCTTTAATTTTTTTCATCATAGCCCCCCAAAATAATTATGTAGTCTTTACCCTAAATATTGTAGCATCCTGCTAAGTAGTAATCTATTTCTTTGATATTTTCTATTTTTTGTTTTTTAGATGTGTATTTCTTTTTCATAATCTTTCTCCTATCATCTAGCTAAGTAATAATCCAATTCTTCCAAATGTGCAATCTTTGTCTTCTTGATTTTCTTGTGTTTCTTAGTCATTGTATACCTCCTATTGTCTTGCTAGGTAATAATCCAATTCTTCGATGTGAGCGATTCTCACTTTTTTAGCTTTCTTTTTCATAATTCTTCTCCAATCCTTCTGAACACATTGAGCGATTCTCATTCTTCTTCGTATATATCATATAGTGTTGAGAAAAACGTTGTTAGAGTGATAATTATTATAATTGTTCTATACTATATATGATTTGGTGTACTGTAGAAGATGATTGTGCTCGTTTCCAATTTAGATGTTTCTTTGTATCGACTATTACATTCGATTTTCATCTAATCACCTCTCTTGTTAGAAAATTATCTAACTACCTAAGTAAAAAAAATGTTTTTTACCAATTTAGTTGTATATCAACGGTTGTTCGAAAGTTATCTAACTGATTTTGTTGTTAGATGAACTTCGAAGTCTATCTTTAACTATATATTACGATACTCATCTAACATTGTCAATAGTTTTTAAGTAATTAGATAGTTTTCTAATGTTTTTTTAATTTTTCTAATAGAAATCACAGAACTGGTTATGAAAGCATATAACTGGGTAAAAATTGTATGCATAAATTGCTACATAATTGAATGTATAATCGTGTTCTTTCATATGTAAATCATGTATAATTAGTAATGAAAGAATATAAAGTTGAGAAAAAAATAAGATCAAAAGTTATTCTCTGATCGAAACTTTATAGTCTTTCTCATTGTACAAAATAGACTGCTATGGCATTTCAATGCTTTAGGTGCTTA
>JAOXRX010000010.1 GCA_025800285.1 Alphaproteobacteria bacterium | reverse complement strand
TTTCCAGTAGTTAAAGATAGTAAAATTAAAACCTGTTGCTATGCTACATTAGAACTATTGAAATTAAGTTTAAATTATCTAAAAGTAAATATAAATGCCACCAAAAAGAAGCAATAAAAAACCCATTCCTGAAGAAGATGTATTGAGCGATGATGAACCTAAAACAATCACACTCACTAAAGAACAAAGATTAACAAGTAAATTTATTATAATAGATTGTCCATTATGTAATGGAAAGATACAATTAAGAAATGAAATTGAAATCAATCCTAAAGGCATCAAATGTTCTTGTAATCCGTGCTCATTCAAGATAAGTAGAAACGATAAAACAGTTAATGTATCAAGAGATGACCAAGGAGAGATAAAACTAGATTGTGAAGACCATTCAGTATCTTTTTCCTTTAACAGAATTACAACACCACCAAGTGATGAAGATAAAAGTAGAAATGAAATGATTAAGGATGTTATGAGCACTCCCAGAAATAAATCATCATCATGGATGGAAGACATGGATTGAAAAGTGCATTTTAAACTATTTAAAGAGATATTTTAACATAATTTCAAATAAAACTTTTTCTAAAACTTTTAAAAAATATCTAGTTTTATTATATATATCATGAGTTTAGACAATGAAAATGTGAGCGACACCAATTTAGAGAAGTTAGATGAAATTACTAACAAGTTGAATAGATGCAATAAAAATGTTAAACTGATTTTAGAGTTGTTGGAAAAATTAAGTAAAGCAAATGAAACTAAAAAGCAAGGCGGTGGTTATGTTGAAAAAGGCAGTGCAGAATATAAAAACAAAAAGCAAGTGTATCTTACAAAATTGAACAACAAAGAGATACGGCAACCACGACAAGAGACATTAAATTTCTATGAGATAAACTTTGACGAAGATGCTGAAAGATATGTTTAATTCATAATAATATTTTTTCGAAATTATATTATTATGTTATTATTGGAGTTATTTTCAGGGACAGGCAGTGTCGGTCGTGTGGCGAAAAACTTTGGCTATACTGTTATATCATTGGACTTGAAAAATGCTGATATTTGTTCTGACATCACGAAAGCTAGCCATCAGGCTACAGCTGGAGTTGCTTTTTACTAAGCTTGCTTAGCATTCTGGGGTGTGGGGGGGGGGCTGGGCCCTGGTCGCCTTTTTGGCACTGTGTGCGCAGCGCGCTGTGCCATGCGGGCGGCATGTGCTCAGCGCGTT
>JAOXRX010000009.1 GCA_025800285.1 Alphaproteobacteria bacterium | reverse complement strand
CATCAACAACTCTTAAAAATCTATTAATTTGAACTCTATTGAGAGTATCACCTAATAAAGAAATGAATGTGTCGCCATTCTGTTGGATATTAAGTGTATTATTACCATTGCTATTTATTGTATTTGTTTTTAATCCATATGCTGTTCCTATTAATATATTTCTTACCATTGATACACCGTTATTTGTCATTTCACATATAATTGTTTCACCTCCTCCTGTTCCGCATCTAAATCTTATCATTGGATTATCAACAACTGGATGTAAATTTCTAATATCAAAAATATTAACACCTGTTGCTAAACTGGGTTTCATTGTTAGTTTCTGTGCTGTATCAACAACAACTGAATTACCTGCTACAATTTCTTTACTACAAACTATATTATCATTTGTTTTATCTAATCGTAAAAACTCTGTTCCATTTCTTGAAAGGGTTAAATTAACATCTGTATTACTATTTATTGTATTTGTATTTAAACCTTGACCTGCTTTTAAAATTCTACGACAAGTAATTCCTGAATTTTCAACTATAAATTGCTCATCCGTTGTGCTTGAACCATTGGCATCTAATATCATTCGTATCCTTCCACCTGAAGCTTCATTTACAATATCTAATTGTTCAAACGCAGGACTTGCGCGATAACTACTTCTGATATATCTATTTTTAGAAGCAGTATCATCTAAATATAATTTTTTATTTTGAAGTAATACTATATCTTCACTTGTATCAATGATTTTACTAACAATAACTTTATCGGTTGATGCGTCTAATCTTATATATTCTTCATATGCGTCGTTTGTAGAATTACCACCATTTAATACTACATCATTACCAAATGATAAAGGTTGTAAATTATCTACAACTATATTTTGTGCTAAAAAAGTTCTATTATTTGGAAGTCTTACTGTAAAATCAGATGCTTGACACCTAAAAAATTCTCCTAATGTATCAATGTTAAAAACTAAATCATTAAATCCATTTGTTGATATAGTATCTGTTTTTAATTGAAAAGTATCCGCTATAACAACATCTTCACTAAATGCTCCACCTCCTCCTTGTTGAAATAAAACATCATTTAAATATAATGGTTTATAAATATCTATTCTTGTATTATTCATTTTCATAACTAAATCACCATCTGATGCCGTTGCTATATCTCCGCAGTAAAATCTATGTTCTCCATTTCCC
>JAOXRX010000008.1 GCA_025800285.1 Alphaproteobacteria bacterium | reverse complement strand
AAAACTATTTAAGTTAGTAAATCCAGCGGACATTCCATTTTTTCCTTTAAATAAACTATAATAAGATTACAACAGAAGTTCCCATCTTGTATAAAAATCGCGAAGCTTTCGGTTCTTAATTGCAATTATCTTTTCGACCTCTTGCTTAGCTTCGACTTTGTGCAGGAACAATCTCAACTTTGGAGGGATCTTATTTTTTCTACACTCCCAAATAGTTATCTTACCAAGAATTATTAAATAATTTAATAAATCTTTTCTGTGAAGAAAGCCAATTATAATGTCTTTTAAAGACAAAGACAAATTTTCACCTCTAATATCAGACCACCAGACTGCAAATCTATTCCAGAAGACCCGCACAGAGGAGCAGTTAAAGAAGAGGTGATACAAATCTTCCGTGTAGGTTCCACAAAAAGAGCACTTGTCCGAATCGCTTAAACCTATTTTGATTAATTTATCATTCGTAAACAAAATGAAATTCAACAATCTATATTGGAATGACCAAACATACGTTTCGCTTGCAGATTGATATGG
>JAOXRX010000007.1 GCA_025800285.1 Alphaproteobacteria bacterium | reverse complement strand
AGAACCACGGTGCTCAACAATGCCTCCATTCTTTTTTGCATTTTGAACCCAGTTGTTTAATGAAGACTGACTTACTTTTAAATCATCTGCAGCATCTTTGATTGATTTACCAGATGAATAGTAATACTCTACAGCATCTTGTTTAAACTCAGCTGTAAATGTTCTTCTTGATTTATTCATAATAGATTCCTTTCTCTGATTATTCTATTGTATCAGATTCAGAACTTATTATGTTTAACTTCTCCAGTTTTTATTCTAGCACCATGTTTTGCGACATATAGTGCATGAAAATAATTGTTAGCTAACATAATATAGGAGATAGTGATGATTCAAAAAGTATTTGATAATAATTATGTAATATTAGACGTTCTTGGACAAGGAGCATATTCTACTTCATATAGAGCATTTGATCAGATTAGTAAGAAAGTTGTACTTATAAAACTTTATTCAAAGTCATATACTAAATCTAGAATTGATAGAGAATATGCAATACTTTCAAAGTTGAAGAGTAAAAGTATAATTAGTCTGTTAGGTCGCGGAATAGTTTCGGAAAATATGTATTTAGTCTTTGAATATATTGATGGAGTTGATCTTGGGGAGTATCTAAAGAATAACACGTTGGAAATTGGTGAGTTCTGTAAGATAGCTATTGATTTGACTTTAGCAATAAAGCAAATGCATAATAACGACATTATACATAGAGATATTAAACCTTCAAACATTATTATAAAAAATGATATAAAACCAGTATTAATCGATTTTGGAATAAGTAAGATAATCACCGAATCTGATATCGCAATAAAAAATAGGGGTTTTAAGGGTAAAATACATTTTGCGACAAGTCCTTTTTATACACAGACAGTAGATGGAGGAATAATAGGAACACCGATTTTCATGGCGCCTGAACGATTTGAAGTTGAGTCTGATAGTATAGAAAGTGATGTATATTCATTAGGTTTAGTATTTTATTATATGTTTGAGAAGGCTTTTCCTTTTAAGACTCATGATTTAGCAAAGTTGTTAGACGAAAAGAAGAATCTTTCAACAATAGATATTGTTACTTCTGAAATAGATATTAATGAGTCAATAAATAAATTGGTTAATGGTATGTTGGAACCAAACATAAAAACAAGATATACAATAAGTTCTGTATTAACTGATCTGTATAAAATACAGAAAATGGTGGTTGGAAAAGAAATTGTTTCTATTTATGATACTGAATCTGTAAATGTGTATAATACGAATATCATAAATGAAAAAAAAGTAAATAGTAAACAGTTGAGTGATGAGTTTAATAGTTTGTTTACTGTAGCAGAAAAGAAAGAGGCTGTTGTAGATAGTAGAGAGTTTTATAGAACATATCTATCAAGAGAATATGATACTTTGTTAAATCAAGCAAAGATATCTTTTGGTTTGTGGTTTTCCTGTTTTATTGCTGCTGGGATTATAATTATTGCTATACTTGTATTATTGGTTAATGGGGAGTATGAGGCAGCACTTGGTTCAGCAATAGCTGAAATATTTATTTTGTTTGTTCAAAGACTATTTAAGATTAGAGAAAATGAATACAGGAAACAAATAAAAAGTAAAATACATCATCTAGAAGTTGGTAACTATTGGAATTTAGTGATGCAGAGTATTGATCTAATTAATGATAATGAAGTAAAGAGTAATTCATTACAAGAATTGGTAGAGTGGTTAAAAAAACAGAGTTAAACTATATTACGTCAGTTAGCACACTATTTGCAACACCCCGCATATGCGGAATGTGCAAACAGGTATAACTTGTATAGGTTAATCTAAAAGCGGACCTTTTATCAACTAATAATCAGTTGAAAAAGGGACCGCTATTTTTTATACCCAAAATTTGATTTAAGATGATTTTGGGAGGTGAAAGGAGTGATTGAACAAATGGATAAGTTTGAA
>JAOXRX010000006.1 GCA_025800285.1 Alphaproteobacteria bacterium | reverse complement strand
ACATTAAAGACCTACCCCTAGGTCTGCTGTGTCCTCACCCAGTGAGGTAATGCATGATATCCAAATAAGATATCCTACTTTTGAATTATAGGGTGTTCCTTGGGGGGGTACCGAGCAGGATAACCCCTATCGCGCATTTGATAGAAGTTTTATATTGGGCATGAGATTCTAAATGTCCAGTTTAAGCTTCATCAAAGCCTATTTGGAGGAGGAGGTTAGGTTTATAGGCCAGAATGGCCCTTTGGCCTGAATTTTTGGACCACCTTCACTAAAATCACTCTGGAGACCTTAGTTTTTAAGATTTTTTGAAAATTCCTTTTTGTGGCATCAAAGTATCTATATAGCATTAAAATCATTTCAATTTTGAAGAAAAATATTTTTTCCTTTAGGAATGAGAAGTGCAAAAAATTACTAATTCATGCGATTTTTTTTCACCACCCTATTTGAAGAGCCTATACCCAACAGTTTTTTAGTGTATCAGATAATTTTTTTTTCAATAACCTATTTGGTATATACTCAAAGATTTATAGACTTTTTATTTTAGGTCTCTATGATTTCTACAAGTCTCACAATTCAAGATTTTCCAAAATTTACAATTTTCTTTTTTTCTAATTTATGGCAGTTTGGGTGATTTATTACATTCCAAATCTTTTGATACAGTTTTTCCATCTGTTGAACTTTTTACTAAGACATTTTAGGGCACTAGATACATGGCACAGATTCCCTCAGGTAGATACTTTTCAGCTATGACACTCCTGGACAACTAATCCTCTGACTTATCATATCCTTATCATACCTATTGAGTCCATTCTGTAAGGCATGAACAGAGCCTGTTTTTGTGCTTTTTGCCTTATAAAGCATTTATCAGAAGATTATTTTGTTTGTTTAATCTTGGATTGTTACCTCTTTAAAAGACATAAAGGCCCAGTACTATCCATATCTATAAGTCAATTAGGTAATAATGATGTAACTGACACAACTAACACATCAATCTTTTGAGCTAAATAGTTCTTTTTATGAACATTTGATTTATACTCTGCTCTATTCTAATCCTTTTACAATGGTTGAGCAAGTCAAAGGATTGGTTGTCAGAGAAGATTGGGGTATAAGGCCTCTAGACCATATAAACTACTGTTGAATATTCCATTTTTAGATAATGATTAAAAGATTTGAAAATGCTCTGGGGTTCACATGATCAGTTTATTCATTAAGGTGACTTAATAGTTAGAGACTGGACAATTAATCTAATCCTTGGGCCTCATATTTTTTGTATTTGACATCTACCCTATTGACCTAATCAACCTATGTCATGAGATT
>JAOXRX010000005.1 GCA_025800285.1 Alphaproteobacteria bacterium | reverse complement strand
TGTAACCCGTTGCTGACAAGGGATTGGTGCATAAATATATCCATCTACTAATGTGGATGCTTCTGCTGCATTAGTAGTGGTAAAGGCGCTGGCTACTGCAAATACAATAGCAATTACAGGTAAGAACAATTTTGATTTAATTGCTTTCATGATTAAAAAATTAAAATTAAGGACTATCTCATTAAGTGTGTAAGTTAAAAAATATCGGGGGTCATGACCCCCGATATTTTTTGTTTAACTTTAAATTTTTACACACAATGAGAAAAGACGATTTATTATCCGACGAATTTTTAAAACAGTTTAAAACTGGAGATGAACTTTCCGCATTTTTGAAGCAAATTCAAAAGCGCGGTATTGAAAAAATGCTGGAAGGGGAGCTAGATGGACATTTGGATTATAGCAAACATGCAAAATCATCCAACAAAAACTCTAGAAATGGCTATTCTTCTAAAAAAATTAAAACCTCCTTTGGAGAATCTGAGATCTCGGTTCCTCGAGATCGGGATGCTAGCTTTAATCCCATGATAGTGCCTAAACGAGGTAATATGGTGGATGGTATCGAGAATGTTATAGTTTCTCTTTATGCCAAAGGAATGAGTAATGCAGATATCGAAGAACAAATTAGAGAGGTTTACAATTTTGATGTTTCTACCTCTACTATTTCTAGAATAACCGATAAGATAGCCAATGATATTGTTGCCTGGCAAAACAGACCTTTAGAACCTGTTTATCTTATTGTTTGGATGGATGGTATTGTATTTAAAGTTCGGGAGAACTCTAAAGTCATCAATAAAACCGTGTACATCGCTGTAGGATTACGTAGAGACGGCAAAAAGGAAGTGTTAGGTCTATGGCTAGGAAAGAATGAAACTGCTGCCTTTTGGATGCGTGTACTCACTGATATCAGAGCTCGTGGCACAGAAGACATTCTTATCACTGCTACAGACAATCTGAATGGGTTTACGGACACCATTAAAAACGTTTTTCCAGAATCTAAAACCCAAATATGTGTAGTGCATCAAATTAGAAATGCATCGCGTTATGTGGTATGGAAAGACAAGAAAGCCTTTACAGCCGACATGAAACATATTTATAATGCACCTAACCAAGACGCAGCTAAAGCTGCTTTAGAGGACTTTGCTAACAAATGGAATGACAAGTATTCTTATGCTATTAAAAGCTGGCAAGACAACTGGGAAGAACTAACGGTCTTTTATGAGTTTCCCATCGAGATAAGAAAAATCATTTATACCACTAATTTAATAGAAAATCTAAATGGGAAAATTAGAAAGTATACCAAAAACAAACTTTCATTCCCTACAGATGATGCTGTTATGAAATCCGTATATTTGGCTACCAGAGAAGCAACTAAAAAATGGTCTATGCCCATTAGAAACTGGGGCATCATTTTAAATCAGTTTCTAACGATCTATGAAAAAAGGGTCCGACTTTAAATAAAAGTCAAACCCTCGATAAATTTTGTTTACACAGTTTACGGGATAGTGTCTAAAAAAGTTTTAATTATTGGCTTTTAACTATTTACAATCACATTTTCATCTTTGATCTAGTTTGTTACACTACCGTTTTTATAAGCCCTAACAAACTTTAATATTTCAATGAACATAAGATACCGTTCTGAAAAGAACGGCATCTTTATTTAAAATGTTGATTATCAGCAAACATTGGAACTTAATTTTCATAAGTGCTAATTTGATACATTACCCACTACCGAATTATTTTCTCGCTTTTTTACATTGTTACTACATGTCTTCATTATGGAGAATAGACTCTTTAATAGTTTCAATAACATCTT
>JAOXRX010000004.1 GCA_025800285.1 Alphaproteobacteria bacterium | reverse complement strand
AATATAATACCCGATCCTCTTCATCAGGTAATTTCTATCGTTCATACTCTCGACTTAATCATCATAAGAACTCGTTTGCTAGCATTGGAGCAAAAATTTGGAGCAGTATCCCTGCCAATTTGGAAAAATCTTCCAAAACATACTTTTAAGACGAAAATACACAATCTCTTATTTCTCAATCTTCAAAATCAGGATAGTTATGCTGACATAGACAATTTTATCTATGAAATAAAGAAAACACCATCTTGAAATATACTATTTATATATATAATTTTTTTTTTACTCTCTAGCTTGATCAGCTTTGGATTTAAGTCTCTAATTTTCTCTTAGTGGCGTTTCTTTTGTTTCTTTTTTTTAAATTTATTTATTTATTGGATACTATATCTTTGTAATTTCTTTAATCTGTTGTTTATTTAAATATCTACGTACCTGCCTACCACGAATAGCTTTGCTAATTGTAGGCAGGTATATGTGTGTAAATATGAATTAGTATAATAAAAGTGTTGTTAAATAGCTCAACGATGGCTAATTTGTCTATTATTATGTGTCTGGAAGTGAATGCTCAATTTTGAAAGAATAACATTCTCATGAATCTGGAACTGTTAAGCCCACACCGCCACCTCCCCACCCCTCACTCACCCTTAAAACCCCTCCCATAACCCCTCTGGAAATTCCAATTTCACTTTTGAGACGCAGCTTTACATTGTTACAATGGATTTAAGTCATTAAAATTACCTTACCCTTATGCACTGTTGTATTCTTTTTATGTTTACATAGTAATTCTCTGGCCAATTTTAAGAAAATTTGGCGAGTTATAGTTTTTTAATGGGCATCCGAAATATGGTAACTTGTTGAAATTACGTCCAACCCCCCCCCCCCCCAACCCACAAAGTAACTACCTCTACTGG
>JAOXRX010000003.1 GCA_025800285.1 Alphaproteobacteria bacterium | reverse complement strand
TAGATAAAGGAATGAAAGAGGTAGCCATTCTCAAAAAAAATATTAAAGGTGTAGCAGATTATAAAAAAAGATTCTATTACAGGTATGACTTTAGCTTATCCAAAAGCTGGAGAAAATGCAAGACAAAAAACTAAAGAACTTATCAAACAACATAATATCATGGAAATTTTTAACAGTAATATGCTTCAACTCAGAAATTATAAAAGTTTAACAGGAACTGGTATAATCCACTTCAATAACGCTCATCAACTCATCAAAAGACTCGAATTACTTGCTGGCTCGATCTTTGCTGGAAACAATGGAGTAAAGCAAGAGTTCTATTAAATCGCTCATCTTCTCCATCAACTCAAAATCATCACAAAAAAGCAATTAAATGATCTTTTGAAAAAATATATATTGCATAAATAAATAATGGAAAGAGCTATTCACATTTCTTGAATCAACAGAGAAAAAACTGGTGAAAACAGACCAGATAATTTCTTGATAAAGTTTAATCCAACTTTGAAACTTGATCGTGAAATGCAACACTCTCTTGCTATTAATCGACTGACAATGACTTATTCTT
>JAOXRX010000002.1 GCA_025800285.1 Alphaproteobacteria bacterium | reverse complement strand
CCTTTTTTCATCTCTACAAAAAAGCAGCTGCTTATAGCGTGTTGAATTTTGTCTTTAATCTGCGACAGTTTACTTCGTTACATGTGCGTATGAATTTAAAATGAAGTAAACCGGTTTTATAATTATGATTTATGACATTTATTTTTGCTCTACCATGAAATACTTTAAATTTCGAAATTTGAACCGAGTGTAGTAACGTTAAAGACATATTGACTTTCATCTCCGGAATAAAGCATTTTCCAATTCAACCTGACTGAATATTTAATCTTCTTTTAATCAACAGCTTTGTTTTTTCTATCTTCATTTAATTTAATCGTTCCGAAGGGGACAAATTTGTTCAGGATCACATATTTATAATTGTGTTCCCATTAAATTTTCTTAGCATTGGTAGAATTAGTATACTAAAACGAGTCTAAAACGATATAGATCTTCAGCCCGCATTGCTGATGTTTTATATGCTTTCTGTTCGAAATTGTTTTAGTATGTTTTATCTTTGTAATGAACACCTTTTTTTACATAATGTGTGACTTTTTAAGGGAAGAAACCTTTTAACATCTCAGAAGAACTTAAAGTTGTCTTGCGATTGTGTTTAAATCCTTTAGATTGAAGGCGTGAGAATTGGCTAGTCTCGAAGATAACGATTGCATGCTATAATCTCACCAGTCATTCGCTTAAAAATGTATTGATGTTGAAGTGAGAAACTGGACGTTGACCACTATGTGCAACTGGAAAACACGGCTTTTCCAAATTTAGACCGGAGCACGGAAAATATCGGCTCATTTTATTCTCAGGAGAAAACAGCTGTGAGTCTGTTTATACATTATTTTATATAGTTTTATTCAGCAACCTTTTCATTCTGTCCTATCTTTATTTAACTTTAAAACTCTGAAACTGTTTACTTAGCGGAGACGTCAAATTTAAATGTTAGTTTTACGTTTCTATTGATTTCTCCCGTTATCTCCTCGCG
>JAOXRX010000001.1 GCA_025800285.1 Alphaproteobacteria bacterium | reverse complement strand
TCCATTACCAGCCCCATTTCTCACTTTCACTATATTTTTTACTATTAGCGTGTGTTGATGTATCAGGAAAATAATATTCATTTGTGCCGACACTTTTTACATAAGAAGGATTGTATTCAAGCAAGTTTTTGATATTCACACAATGATTTGCATAATCACAATCATAAACCTCTCTTCCTTCCGCTCTGACTTGAATTTTTTTAATCAGACTATTTGATCCATTGACTGTACCAATATTATCATTAACAGCAATAGCAGCATGATCCGCTAATTTATCTACTTTAAAATTAACTGATAGTCTTGCATTATACCAATCAAATGGAGTAGTTTCTCCACTATTATCAGCAACAATTTTCAATCCATCTCTATTTTGATGTTGAGTATCATTAGGATTTATTTCAAGTCGATTTTCGAGATCGAAAACAACATCTTCATATCTTTCAAGATAACGTGGTGTACGAAATGATTTCATAATTTTATTATAAGATTACATTATTTTTTTTATTTTTTAATCATCACTCAAAATGAGACCAAGTTGTTGATATCTGTCTTGTTGCGTCATCGGTTTAGTATTTATTGTAGTTGGTTCTTCAAATGTTACTTTTTTAGGTTTTTGTATTTTTTTCTTTCTCGACAGAAATTCGATTATTTTATCACCAGCTTTTTCTCCAACATGTTCACCAGTTTTTGTAGCTGCAGCAGTTACAGCTTTTGTTGCAACAGTTTTTGCAGCTTTTTTGAGTGTTTGTCCAAAAACTTTCGAACCAATATTTTTAAATACATCCATTACTCCCTCACCATAAATATGTTGTCTTGTAAATCTTCCCAAATCGGGATCATATCGTTTTTTGAATTCTGATTGCTTCATTTATTACTAGGATGATATTATCTTGAATGAAGCAATAATGTCATGAACCAATCTATTCC